>NZ_CP094670.1 GCF_022827545.1 Hymenobacter tibetensis | reverse complement strand
CGGGCCTAGCAAGCCTGAAGGTTGCCACGACCAAGTGGCGGCATCAAAGGGCTCGTAAGCCAGCGTTACGAAATTGATTTCATGATACTTGCGCCAAGCTACTTTGCGCTTGTCTAAATCAATGATATGGTTGGCCATTAGGTTAGCCACCTCGATTTTCAGCTCGTTGCGGCCCTTCTTTAAGTAGGGGCCGATGTGGCACTCGTGTGGGAAACTCCACACCACGCCTGCGTCGTGGCCGTTGACCCATACGTGGGCGCTTTCGCGCACGTCGCCTAGCTTCAGCAGATAGTCTGCGGGCGCTTTGGTTGGCAGCGTAAACGTGGTAGTGTACTCGGCGCGGCCGGAAAAGCGGGCGGCACTAGTGTCGGGCAGCTGGGTCCAGGAAACCAGATGGCTTAGCTGTTGCGCTTTGGGTAGCGCTGGGCCACCCTCCGTGAAACGCACCTTCCAAGGGCCAGCAACAGGCTGCGCTGTCCCAGTTGGCGTTAAGTAGGGCCACAACGGACCAGCGGCCGGAGTAGTGCTGGTTTTCACAATCATGGCCTCGCCGGGCTGAAGCTGTAGCCGGACGCTGGTCGAGTTGCCTTCCCGCTTACTGGCCGCTACGCCGCTCCGACCAGTTTGTGGGTCGAGTAGCAGCATTGAGTTCGCAGTGGTGTTCAGCGCCACCCAGGAGTCTAGGGCAGTGGCTGTATGGTTGACGAGGTAGTAGTAGCGGCCGTCGGGCACCGCGCGCCGGATGAATTTCAGGCCCGAGTCGGTGAGGGTTTCGCGGGTGATGTTGCGGTATTCCAGGGCCTGTTGCACGTTGGGAGCCAGTAGCACCCGGCCGCTTCCTACTTCCGCTTGCTGCACGCCCGCGCCAACGGTCCGGAAATTTAGGGCAGCTGTGATAGCGCGCAGCCGCTGCCGGCGGGTTTCGAGCTGGTGCAGGCCGGGTACATCGGTGGGCAACTCTTGGAGGATAACAGTGGCGCCTTGTCGCGCCCGTTGCACAATATTTTCCAGGGTCTCGACCGGCATGAAAGCAACCTTAGGCACGACCAACGCCTGGTAAACCGCCCCCTGAGGCGCCACTTGTAACCGGCCACCACTTACCTGGGACTGTTGCAGAAGCTTATCGGACACAAAATCAACCGCGTACCCACGCTTTATTAGCTGCTGCGCATCCTGATAGAACGCCGTGGGTTGCAGCCATTCATCAATGGTGTGGATGCTAATGAGCATCTCCAGCTTGTCGGGTGGGGCATGGTGGCGCACGTCATAGACAGGCCAGTAGAGAAGTACGTCGCTTTCGGGGCGGCCAGCTTGCAGCACCGATTGGCAACGGGTGATGTAGTCGTTGAGGCCCGTCAGGTGGGGCCACCAGCTATTGGCTGGCACAAACTCGGTGGAGGCGTAGAACAGCCAGCCCGGCCATTTAGCTTCCGTTGGCGAGTAGGTGGTGCCATGATAAAACACATGGTTGACGCCCGCTAAAAACACCTGCTCCACCTCGGGCTTGCAGTTGGCTAGTGGCACTTTGAAATGCTCGCCCAACCACGTAAACGTCTCCGACGACACCAGCGGCTTGCCCAGTACATGGCCCGCCGACGACGCAAATTTCAGCATCACCAAATCGGGTGGCGGATTTTTGTAGGCGGCTTCCTCGGAATAGTAGCGCATGCCGGGAATGGGGAAGCGCGTGATACCAAACGTTTCGCACTCGGGGATGTCGACGGTGGCGTAGAGGTCGAGCAGATTGCCGGGAAAGCCGTGGGACTGGTTGCGCGCCAAGCCTTTTTTGCCGTGAATCCAGGTTGTCCAGGGGGTAACAAAGTTTTCCTGCACAAGCTCGGCCATGGTTTCGCGGTAGTCGTCGCGCAGGCGGGCCGCTTGGTCGGTGGTGCTTTGGCTTGTTAGCTCGCGCAGGTAGGGCCGCACATCATAGCCTCGACGCCGCTCAAACTCGTCGAGCAGGCGCGGGGTGAAGTCGGCGCCGTACACTTCGTAGCTGTCGTTGAAAAAGGACCGCACCCCGGTGGGTTGACTGGCAAAGGCTTGGTCGAAGCGGTTGAGGTAGGTTTTTAGCGCCTCCGGTGACAGGTGGTCGAGCACCAGCCCAGCGCCGCCGGGAGCAGCGCGCTTTACCATTTGGCGGGTGTTGCCGCCGAAAGCCGCGTACAGTTCCCAGCTGCCAGCGGTTGGCTGCCAGTTGAGCGTTCCGTCGGTGGTGACTTTACTGCGCAAATCCAACCGCTCGCCTTTGCTGCCGTAGGCCGTCAGGGCCACTAGCGGGGCGCGGCCGGGATGTTTGGGGTCTTGCAGCACTACTTTCTGCTTGAGGCTCTGCCCCGCCGCAAGCGCATATTTCTGCACTACCAGCTTGCTAGCTGCCTGTTCCGGCTGGATTTGAGGCCCGCCATACGGCCAGCCGGTACCCAGATTCATATCTATACCCAAGCCCAAACTATCCGCCGTGTGGGTAGTGGTGTGTAGCATCTTCAGCCAGCTGGGCGACAGAAAATCGAGGTACTGCTGCTCGTAGCCGACGGCGCCGTAAATAGGCGTAATTTCTGCCCCACCCAAGCCCGCTTCTTTGAACTGGTTGAGTTGCAGGCGCAAGTTTCGGGCATCCACCGCGCTACCCATCCACCACCAGCGGGTCCAGGGGCGCATTTGGGTGGTAACGGTCGGCCAGGGGGATGCTGCGGGAGCCGTGGGACGGGTGGCACTCGGGGTGGGCACTTGCTGGCAGGCACTTACCCCACCAAGTAGCAGCCCAGCGGCCACCAATAAATTGCTGTATCGACTCTGCATAAGGTGCGCAAGAAGGAAAGAGTTGCCAGGGTGGTGTTGGGTTGCCCACCTGGCTGAGCTCCCGAAACGAATGGCTTACGCTGTAAGTCGCACAAGTAGCCGTTTGATGACTTCAAAAAAAGCAGGAGCGGTCATGAAAGGAAATAGGTATGGGGTGCTTTCTACAGCTTGCTGAAAGAGCAATGCGGCAAGTTGCCGGGGCGCGGGCTAGGCTGAATTGCTATTTGACGAGCTGCCCCGTTGCTTTTTCATAGGCTTCCACTTCCACTAGGCCGAGCGTGGCCTTGGCTTTGGGCTGGTTGCCACCGGCAGCCGGATCTTTCTGTCCGGTGATTTCCACAATATTGTAGGCGTCTTGGTTGCGGCTGGCCCCGGTTAGCTCGATGCGCAGGGTTTTGCCCGTTACGGCCGGGAAAGCAGCCGTGAAGTAGCCTAGTGTGCGCTCAGTGAGGCCCACAAAAGCCTGCTTGCCATCCACCAGAATCCGAATGGGGTACTGGCTGGAGCGCCAGTCCACCAGTTTCATAGCTACCTCGCTGATGGCAGCAGGCCGCTCTAGGTCGTACTGAATCCAGGCGGATGCCACTGGCCCGGCGCTGCTCCACTCTGACAGCTCATTGTCGTCGAAGGTGAGCTTTGCTTTCTCGGCGTTGGAGCCAGCCGTGACGCTGGTTATCGTTAGGGGTGCGCGGGAGGCGGTAAAAGCCGGCGTTGCGGGTGTGGGCCCTCGCTGCAGGCTGCCCGCTAGCGCTGCACCGGGCAGTTCGGTGGCCAGCCCGTGTTGCTGCGGTACGGCTCTGGATTTCAGGCTAAGAGCGGCGGACTTGAGGCCCGCCGCAGTGGCTTGCAGCTTGATGGTGCCAGCCTTGGCAGTGGTGCGCAGCAGCACACGGTTCACGCCCCCTTCCACGGGCAGGCTCTTGCTCAAGATGTGGTTGTCGGGTCCCTGGGCAAGGCCCCCGCGCCACTCGGCCGCACCAGTGAGGGTGAAGCTGACCATATCCAGCGCGGTGGGGCAGCGGCGGCCCTGCGCATCTACCACTTCCACCTGCACCAGGGCCAGGTCTGCACCAGTGGCGTGCAGGCCCGCAGGACTCACGATAGGCGTAAGGCGGAGAGCTACCGGCGCGCCAGCTGTTTGGTGTTCGGCTTCACTGGCTTTTTGGCCCTGGCTGTTGTAGCTAACAGCCCGGAGCGTGCCCGGCTGCCAGGCTACGTTCTTGAAGGTGTACAGGAAGCGGTGGCTTTGCTCGCCGAAGCCCAACGACTTGCCATTAAGCAGCAGTTCCACTTTTTCGCCGCTCGATACCACCGTCACGTCCTTGGTTACGCCGGCTTGGTAGTTCCAGTGCCCGATGATGTGGGTGCGCTGCTTTTCCGGCTCCACCCAGCCGTCCCACATCACTTGGTGGGCATAGAAACCATCTTTGGCAATTCGCAACGCATCAACCTCACCGCTGCGGCGGTAGTTTTCGGCCCCGCGGTAGTGCGTATTGGTGTCACTGAACACGATATTGACCCCGCCCGAGTTGACGCGCTTGCCAGTGCCAGGCCGCTCGCGCCAGTAGTCGTACCAGCGCATCACGTTTTCGTGCGCGTGCGTGTCTTGGTTGCGGTTGTACTCGGAGGCATCGGCGTTTTTGTAGAGCGGGCCCGCCCCGTCCTTGTGGAAGGGTGGAGAAAATTCGTCCCAGTACTTGCGCAGGCCTTCGTCGCGCGAGTATTCCATGGCCCACATCGGGTGCTTGGCGCTCTTATTGATGTAAAGCATCTCACCGCCATACTCGGCTATCTCGATGTCAAGCATCTCGCGCGAGCCGATGGCGCGGCCACCGTACGGGTCGTACTGGTCGCGCAGGGCTTTCATTTCCTGCATGTGTTCGGCGCTGATGCTCTCGTTGCCCGACTCATAGAACACGATGCTCGGGTTGTTGCGGTTGTAGATGATGGCATCGCGCATGAGTTCGGTGCGCTGGGTCCAGCGTGGGCCCGTCACGTCCTTCTCGGCGTCGCCAGCCGGCATAGCTTGAAGCAGCCCCACCCGGTCGCACGATTCAACATCCTGTTTCCAGGGCGTGACGTGCATCCAACGCACCAAGTTGGCGTTGCTTTCCACCATCAAGCCGTTGCTGTAGTCGGAGAGCCAGGCCGGCACCGATACCCCCACGGCCGGCCACTCGTTGCTGGTACGCTGGGCGTAGCCGTGCATCATCAGCACCCGGTCGTTGAGCTTTATTAGGCCGTTACCGAACTCGGTTTTGCGGAAGCCGGTACGCGTGGTTACCTTATCGGTGGGCTTGCCGTTCACCTTCAACAGGGTGTGCACCTTGTAGAGGTAGCCGTAGCCCCAGCTCCAGAAGTTGAGGCCACTCAGGCGGGCACTTGCTGACACCACTTTGGTTTCTCCGGGCTGCAACGTGGTGGCCGGGCCAGCAAAGGTTTTCACTACTTTACCCTCGGCGTCTTCTACCAGCACCTCGTAGTCGAACGTGTGGGGCGTTGTGTCTTCGTTTACCACCTGCGCCTCGGCGCTGATGGTGGCTTCGCGGGCTGGTATATTGAAGTCGCGGGCGTGCACGTACACGCCGGTGGTACCCAGTCCGGCGTAGAGCGGCAGGGTTTGGTGCAGCGGGTTCACCACGTGCAGGTACACGTTTTTGGGAATGCCGCCGTAGTTGGCGTTGAAGTTGCGGTTGCTCCACTGGTACGTCTGGCCGCTCTTCTTCTCTTTGTAGTCCCAGTCGTTGTTGGTGCGCACGGCCAGCACGTTTTCCTGCCCGGCCGGCTTCAAATACTTGCTGATATCAAAGCCAAACGCCATGACGCCATTTTCGTGCTCCCCAACTAGTTGGCCGTTCACGTACACTTGGCCATGTTGCCGCACCCCTTCAAACTCCACCAGCACTTTCTGGCTAGCAGCCTGGGCTGGCAGCCGGAAGTGCTTGCGGTACCAGGCTACGCCCGTGCTCAGGTCCTTGATGTCTTTTTTGAATGCCTCGTCCTCGTTCCAAGCCCAGGGCAGCGCCACGGTTTTCCAGCGCTTATCGTTGAAGCCTACTTGCTCGGCGCCAGCAACCTCGCCCACGTACACTTGCCAGGCAGGATTGAAGTTGTAGGTAACACGCGCGCCGCCAGGGAGTTGCTGCGCACGCAACGGTGAGCTACTCAGCAGCCCTGCCACCAGCAACACGCTTGCGGGCAGAGGTGGGCACTTTACAAAACCAAAACAAATGGTCATAAGCATAGAAGGTGAAGCAAGTTCCGCGCGGCAGCACCTGCCAGCCAGTTAGTTGTTGGCCGTTGGGGTGGGCTTGGCTTGCGGGGTGGGTGAGGCTACTGGGAGGTTTGTTTTCGGCCGCCGCGTTTCCGGAATGATGCTGTAAGCAGGCTGTAAGCCACCCAAATCAAGGGTAATGTGGTCTAGCACGACGCCCGGATCAAGAAGGTACAGCTTGAGGATGTGGCGGCCCGGCGCGAGCAGTTGCCCTTTGACTTGACGCCGGGCACTGTTACGCAGCACGTTCTGTTTCCACTCTTCCGAGCGGCCAACGGTTTTGAAATCCACTACCTCCACGGGGCCGTCGTCTAGCGCTACGCCGTAGCGCATGCTTGCTTGGCGGGTAAGGGGGTGAGTGGGCAGCGTGGTTACCATAATTGTGGGTGCCGCTTTCGTGAATGTGCTAAAGTCGTACTCCACCACCGAGGCTTGCGCCTGCACGTGGTTGGCTTCTGCAAGGGGGGTGGTCTGCAAGGGCCAGGCCTGCAAGGCGCGGCCGGTGTGCCCTAGGCCTTCTACTACGGCCCAGTGGTTGGTAGGCTGGTTGACTTTGCGGCTGTACTCGGTGGCGGGTATGGATATGTAGCCATTGGTTTCCGCAAACCCCGCCAGCGTTTTTTCCGCGGCGCCCTCCACCCGCACGGCTACCCGCTGGGGCTTGCCAGCCCCCGTGAACGTAATGTATCCCGTAAGGGAAGCAGCGCGTTTCGGTACTTTTTCCCAGTTGATGCGTACCTGGAGGCGCTGCTGGTTTTGCCCCGCGCCTGCCCTTAGCTGACCCTGCTGCGCAGAGAGGACTAGCCACTTATTGGAAGTTTTAACTCGCCACGTAACGGCCTGGCGGCCCGTCAAGAACACGTCGATGAAGTAACTGGTGGGTCCCCAAGGCACGAACGTAGGCAACGCCAAAGGTTGGGTTCCGGGCCCTAGCAACGATGAATCCTGCGTGACAAAGCCTTCCGGCGCCACGCCCCATACCTGCGAGGTGTCCGGCGAGAGTGTGGGCAGGACGGGTGCTTTGTACACCGGCAAGTCGCGGGGCTTCATCGACATCATGCCCTGCCATTTGCCCCCGGCCAGTTGGTTGTTGTGGTACTCTGTCTCGCGCTCAATGCTTGCGTACGCCTGCTCCGACCACCGGGCATAATCCGCGGCGCTGGCGCGGTTTTGCCGGGCGTACAAGTAGCTTTTATCGAGGTACAAGAATTTCTGGTTGATCAGGGAGGCGCCCACCACGGGGTAGTACACCAGTTGGTAGAAAGCATCGGCACGCGCCGCCCCGATTTTCGGGCGCAGCTGCTTGACTTGCTGCTCCAAGGCAGCGTAGCTATCCAGCCGACGCTGGGCCTCGTCGCCGTAGTAAAAGTGGTTGTACTCGGTGCGGTGGGTGGGGGTGGTCGGCTCGGTTTGGCTCCAGCCCATGAACTCGGGGCGGCGCTCAAAAGCTAGGTCGTAATATTTCCACAGGATGTCGCGGATGGCGGCCGCGTGTTCTTCACCAAACACTTCCTGCGCCCACTGCTGCAAGTGCGTCGGCACGTAGCTGCTCTCCTGGAAGGGCTGGGGAGCGTAGGCCATATCCAGAAACAGCTGCACGTTGTATTCCAGCGGCTTGATGTCGCCCACGTTCATCACCCAAAGTTGGTCGGTTTTGAGGGCGTGGGCCTTCATCATTTCCTCTCGAATCAGGGCCGGATGGGTGGAGCTGAGCCACAGGTAGTCGTGGGGGCGCCCCCAGTAGGAAGCGTGGTAGTACACCCCCGAACCACCACCGCGGCGTTGTTCCTCGGCGTTGCTCAGGCGGCTGATGTAGCCGTAATTATCGTCGGGCCAAACCAGCGTTACGTCGTCGGGCAGCTTCAGGCCCTGGTCGTAGACGTCCAACACTTCCTTGTAGGCCGTGAACACCTGCGGCACCGTCGTGACGTCGGCGGCTACGTTCTTGCGCAGGATTTCGCGTTGGTCAGCTAGCACGCTGCCGAGCATTTGGGCGGCTTCCTTGGGCGTTCTGGCTCCCTGCATGCCGCTGTCGTGCACGCCGCGCATACCCAACGAGTACATGGCTTCCATCTTCCCCGCTTCCTGGGCGCGCTGGTTCCAGTAGTTGTACACGCTGGGCTTGTTGCGGAAATAATCAAACGGGCCCATGGTTTTCTCGTCCCACTCGTCCACGTTGTTGCGCAGCATAGGTTCGGCGTGCGAGGTGCCAACCAGAATGGCGTACCGATCCGCCACCTTGGGGTTGCCGGGGTAATGGAAGAAGGCCTTGGTGCTGGGGTGCATGGCCGGCCAAATCAGGTTGGCCTTCAGGCGCAGCAGTAGCTCGAAGAGGCGGGCGTAGGTGTTCGGCCCGATGTCTTTGATGTCTTGGTCTATGTTTTTAGCCGCCCAGGGCTGCAGGCCCCAGTCTTCATCGTTGAGGAACAGGCCGCGGTACTTCACCGTGGGCGACGGGCTGAGGTGGGTGCCTGCCGTGAGGTACAGGTTATCCTGGTGAAGCGGAGTCACGTCGGCCCACCAGTACCACGGCGACACCCCCAGCCGGCGCGACAACTCGAACACCCCGAAGGCCGTGCCGCGCCGGTCGCTGCCAGCCACCACCAGCGCCTTTCCATCTTGCCCGAACGGCCTATCGATTACGCTGATGCTAAACGTTTCCCACTGGCCCTTGAGCTGCTGGATGTTGCCAGCTTGTTTCGCGGCCAATTGGTCGATCAGTCGTGAGTGCCCCAGGGTCCCGACAATGACGGAGTAGGGTGCCAACGGCTCCGTTGCCGCGCGCGTCTGGGGCTTCACGGTGGTGATGCTGTTGATGTCGTTGGCTAGGGCCTCGGTGGCTACACCAACTACCTCGGCATCCTGGGCGTCTACGTAGATGGGGACTGCCATGCGTTGATGCACCAACGGAAACACTTTCGGGCCGAAACGAGAAGCTAGCGTTACGGGCTGGGGGATGGGCTGGGCCTGCGCAGACAGGCACCCTCCCCCAAGCAGCAACGCTAGCAACAGATAGAATTTCCACTCTCTCATCAGATCATCAAACAAAGTTAGTCCGGCAGGCAATGCACGCCACCAGACGCGAAATCAGCAGCCCGTTGCTACTGAATGACCCATACGCAGGGCGAAAACTGACTGGCACCGACGCGGCTAGTATCCGGGGTTCTGCTCCAGCACCGCGGCGCGGTTTCGCTCGATTTCGGCGGCCGGAATGGGAAACAGGTTGTGGTGGTCCTGGATGTCACTATAGTACGGATTGTAGCGCCGCACCCGGTCTACCACCTTGCCCAAGCGCATGAGCGTGAGCCGCCGTTTCTCCTCGATGCCCAATTCCCGCATCCGCTCGTCCAGAATGTAGTCCAGCGTGACATTAGCGGGTGTTACAGGCGAAGCGCCGGCCCGGCTGCGCACCACGTTGAGGTCGGCCGCGGCGGCAACCCGGTCGCCGCGGCCGAAGTGGGCCTCAGCGCGAATCAGGTAAGTTTCGGCCAGCCGGAACATGTACTGGTCGGTGTAGGTACCGCCCGCGGTGGCTTTCAATTGCAACGTTGCCGGATTGGCATACAGGTTTGTGGGGTGGTCAGCCGGCGTAGTAACCTTGGACTGGTAGGCATAGAACCGGCGGCTGGGCACCGTGATGCCCGTGGGCGGGGCCTCCGTCGAAACGGTTCGGTTGAACAGGCTTGTTACCGCCGGATTGTTGTAGGTGTACACCCGCACAAAGTTGTGATTGGCGTTGCGCATATCGGTGGTGAAGTCGCTGGCCCAAATGGTGTTGCTGAAGTGCTTGGTTGAGACGGCCCACCCGATGCCGCGGCCACCCGTGTAGTCGCCGGCCGGCCACAGAAAAGGTGCCGACGAGCCGATGCGAAACTCGGACAGAAACGGGCCGTGGTGCCGCTCATAGAGGGCATTGCCCGCAATGGCCAACGAGGTGGAAGCCCCGCCGGGTACATCGGTTTCGAATTGCACCACCCATAAGCCTTCCCGGTTGCCGGCCGTGCGGTTTTGGTTGCCCCGCTGAAACAAGTCCCAGTACACGTCGCCGGGTGTTACGGTGGAACGCCTCCCGAAGCGGGTGCGCATCAGGCCCACGCTGGCGTCGCCGATGACTGCGGTGGCGGCCGTGGCGGCAGCGGCGTAGTCGCCGGCAGCGAGGTACACTTCTGCCAGCAGATGCTGGGCCGCGGGCTTGCTGATTTCGCCGTCTCTCACCTGGGCAATACCTGGCAGGGTAGCCACGGCCACCGTCAAATCGGCAATAGCTTGGCCCAGCACTTCTTCTTTGCTGGCGCGGGTGTAGTCGTAGCGGGGGGCCGTTACTTCTTCCAGCACCAGGGGCACGCCGCCGTAGAGGTACGCTAGGGTACGGTAGGAAAAGGCCCGGAAAAATCGGGCACGGCCTTCAATTACTGCTTTCTCACTGTCCGTCATCTTCGAGGCCGACAAACGAGAGAGGATGGTATTGGTTTCCGCAATGATTTTGTACAAGTCGGTCCAATGGTCGGCGGGCACGGCAAAGGACGGGCTCATGGTGCCCGGATAATTGGTGAAGCGCCGCAAACTAGCCTGCCCATCAAACACGATGTCGGTGCCGTAGATGTAGTCCATCGGGAAGTTCTCGTCCTGGGTGTAGAACTCGGTCCGCACCAGCCGGTAGAGGTTGTTCACGGAGGCGTTGAAGTCGGCGTAGGTCACAAAGGCGTTTTCCGAGCTCAGGAAGTCAAGCGGCTCTTCGTCCAGGAAGTCTTTTTGGCAGGAAGCCAGGGCCAGGAAAGGCAGTACTATTGAGAGTTTGGTGAGGCGTCTCATGGGTGGGAAGGGGTTAGAAAGTGACGTTCAGTCCAACAGAGTAGCCCTGCAATACGGGCCGGCCCGAGTCGGTATAGCCTTGGTTGGTTTCGGGGTCCCAACCTTTCCATTTGGTCCAGGTTGCCAGGTTTTTGGCACTGATGAACACTCCTAAATTCTCGGCGTGCAAGGCTTTGATGACGCTGCCGCCAAACCGGTAGTTCAGCGAAATATCTTGCAGGCGCACGAAGCTTCGGTTCTGGTACACGCTTGGGGCCAAAGCCGGCGCCAGAGGCGAGCGGGCGTATGTGGCATTGGGGTTGGAAGGCGACCAGAAATCGAGGCCGCTGAAGTAGTTCAACCGGCGCGAGTTATCGTTGAGTGCGTTGCCTAAGTTGGGATTGTTGGCTCCCAAATAGCTGTTCTCGCCGCCCAACACGGCGTTAAAGAAGATGCGGAACGTGAAGCCCTTGTACTCCACCGAGTTTAGCATGCTGGTCCGATAGTCGGGCTCTTCCCGACCCAGAAATACCCGGTCGGTGGCGCGCTCCAACTTGCCGTCGCCGTTGGCGTCTACTATGCGGGCGGAGCCGGGGTAGTAGCCAGTCGGGACTTCCTCACCGAGTTGGTAGAGGCCGTCGGACTTCAGATCATAGATAGTATTAATGGACTTGCCGATGAACAGGTTGCTGGCCACTAAGTCGTCTTCCCGGCCGTCACCATCGGCATCTACCCCCGTCAGCTTGATGATTTTGTTGCGGTTACCGGAAATGTTGAACGTGGTGCTCCACTTGACGGCCGGCGTTTGCACGTTCACCGAAGTCAAACTCAATTCCATGCCCTGGTTGGCTACGTTGCCCACGTTGGTCCGAATGGTCGAGAATCCGGTGATGGACGTCAGCGCCACGTCGAAGAGGAGGTTATTGGTTTTGTTGTTGTAGTAATCGAGGCTGCCCGACAGACGGTTCTTGAGCAGTACAAAGTCCAGCCCGGCGTTGATGCCGCGGGTTGATTCCCACTTCAGGTTGGGGTTGGCCAGGGAATTCACCTGCTGGCCGAACACCGAGCCCGTGCTGGCATCCCCGAACACGTACGCGACGCCCGGCCCCACCGTGGAGAGCGAGGAATAGCGGCTGGTTAGGTTGCCGTTTGAGCCGTAGCCCGCCCGCAGCTTCAGAAAATTCACGGCGCTGTACTGAAAAAACGGCTCGTCGGTGATGATCCAACCCAGGGCAGCCGAGGGAAACAGGCCGTATTTCTTGTTGGTAGCGAAGCCCGTGAACCCGTCGCGGCGCATGGTGGCCGTAAGCAGGTAGCGGTTGTTGAACTTGTAGTTGAGGCGGGCCATCTGGCCAATCAACCGCTCGTCCCAGGCGTCGGAGCTGGTGCGCTGGATGTTGCCTTGCTCCAGGCTGTTGTAGCCCAGCGTGATATTGGAAAAGCCCGTGGCGGAGGCGTTGGTGCGCGAGTACTGCCGCTCAATGGCACTGTAAAGCAAGGTGCCCGTCACCTCGTGCTTGCCGAACACCTTGTTGTAGGTCAAGATGTTATCAAGCGTGTAATCGTAGTAGGTGTCCAGGTTTTTCGAGGCCGACCCCGTTTCGCCTCCGCCCCATTTGTTGGAGTTGTATTGATTGGTGGTGCGGTAGTTGTTGCCGAAGTTGAGGCGGTACGTTAACCCCTTCAGGAACGGGGCGCTGATTTCCGAGTAGAAGTTACCGAACAGGGTTACCCGCTTGTCGTAATCCTGCACGTCGAAGGTTTGGAACGGGTTGGCCAGGATGGTCTGAGTGGGAAACGGAATCAGGTTGCCGGCTTCGTCGTAGGGCGTGAGCAAGGATGGGTGTCGCACAATGGCGTTCAGCGTCGGCTCCGAGCCGCTGTAGTCGTTGAAGGAGCCGAACGTTTGCGCCCCGACCTTCCACCAGTTGGTGGCCTGGGTTTCCAGGTTGATGCGGATGCTTTTGCGGTTGAACTGGTCGTTGACGATGTAGCCTTCCTGCTTGGTGTAGCCCCCCGACACGAGGTAGGTGGTTTTGTCGCCGCCGCCCGAAACACTGAGCTGATGGTCTTGAATGTAGCCGGGGCTGGTGGTGTTGCCCCACCAGTCATAATCGTTGGCGTTAACGTTGCCACTGGCGTCCAGAAACAGCGGGTCCACAAACTTGGTGATGTCGAAGGCCGGGTTGGGCGTGGTGTAGTCGGGGGCCAGGTAGGCCTGGGTGTAGTTCAGGTCCCGGATGCGCTGCAAATACTCTTCACGGTTTTGAGGACGCAGGTTCTTGCTGGGCGTTTGGGTGGCATAGGAGCCGGTGTACGCAATGCGCGTTTTGCCGGCCTTACCTTTACGGGTGGTGATAAGCAGCACGCCGTTAGCGGCCTGCGCCCCGTACACGGCCGTCGAGCTGGCGTCTTTCAACACATCGATGCTGGCTACGTCATCGGGGTTGATGGACGCCAACGAACCGTTGTAGATGATGCCATCCAGCACAATCAGCACGTCGGCGTTACCGTTGATGGTGTTGGCCCCGCGGATCTGAATGCTGGGGTTGGCGCCGGCCGAATTCACCTGCCCAATGTTCAAGCCCGGCACCGTGCCTTGCAACGACTGCGCAATGTTGGTGTTGGGGGCCTCCCGGAAGGCTTCAATATCGGCGCTGGCCACGGCACCCGTCACGTCGGACTTGCGCTGCACGCCGTAGCCCACCACCACCACTTCGTCAAGTGCTTTGCTGTTTTCGGCTAATACCACGCTCAGGGTTGGGCCCGTTACAGCTACCTCCTGCGCCACAAAACCAATAGAACTCAAGATCAGCACGCTGCCACTTGGCACGGTCAGCGAGAAGCTGCCGTTGCCATCTGTAGAGGTGCCTTGCGAGGTGCCTTTCACCACCACCGTCACGCCGGGCAGTGCCTGGCCGTTGGCTTGGGTCACGCGGCCAGCCACCGTAATGTCGGCCACTGCGGCCGAGGCAGAGCCAGCAACGGGGCCGGGGGCAGACAAAAGTACATATGCCTTGGCGCTCAGCTTCTCGAACTGCAACCCCGCCTGGGGCAGCACCCCACGCAGTTTGTCTTCCAAGCTACCTTCGCCGGACTGTGGCACCACAAGCTTGCCACGGATCAAGTTGCTTTCATAGCTAATGGAACTACCGTATTGCTTTTCCCACTGGACCAGCAGCTGTTTGAGTGGTACGGCGGCGGGCTGAGCCACCTGCTCGCGCACAGAGGCAAACACCTGCCCGGCCGCAGCCGGCAGCAGCAGCGGCAAACACAGCGCGCAGGCGGTAGTGGAAGCGCTGCGGGTCCATTTCCCGAAGGCGCAAGGAGTGGAAAATCTTTTCATCGGGAATTGGGATGGGATGAGGAAAGGCGTTGGGTGGACAGCGTAATTCGATTCTGCTCGCGCCGGGCAGTTAGGTGGAAGCTCTTTTCCAATGCCTGCAAGGCCGCGTTCAACTCTCCTGCGGGGAAGGACCCAGAAAGGCGCCGCTGACTGAGCGTAGAATCGGCCACCACCACGTGCACACCGTAGGTGTCGCTGAGGCGGGTGGCTACTTCCGCCACGGAAGTTTCATCGAACACCAGCTTGTTGTCTTTCCAGGCGGCGTAAGGGGCCACCCTCACCGCTTTGTGCACCATGCGTTGGGGCTCCTTGTCTTGGGTTTCGAGCAGCTCGCCGGGCTTGAGTATCACTTCGGCTTGGCGCATGCTATCCGCGAAATCAACTCGAACTTTGCCGCTTAGCAGTACCACCCGCGCCTGCTGCCGCCGCCGGTACACCGTGAATTGGGTGCCCAGCACTTCCACGTTGAAGCCCGCCGTGGTGTGCACCACAAACCGGCGGTGGGTGGGCAGGTGCCGCACGGCAAAAAATGCCTCCCCTTCCAGCCATACTTCCCGTATTCCCTGCTGCTTGAGGTTGTTGGCATAGTGCAGCGTTGAGTGGCCGTTGAGCTTCACCGTAGAGCCGTCCGGCAGCTGCACCGTGCGCACTTCTCCGTAAGCAGTGGTTATCTTAGTAAGCCTCGGAGCGGTATGGTTGGCGTTCCAGAGCCAAGTACCACCTAGCAAAACACCGATGAGCACAGCCGCCGCGGCCGCCCAGCGGGGCCACCAGTTTAGCTGGGGGAGTTCGGGCTCAGCTGGTTCCAACCCCAACTGCTGGAGTAGCCGGTCTTGCATAACCTCGAAGTCCGGCATTTCGGTGGCCTCGCCTTCCCCCTGCTCTAAGAGTTCGGTGCGCCATTGCATCCACTGCTCGGCCAGCAAGGCGTTGGCCGGGTCAGATAGCCAGGCACGCACCGCCCGGGCTTCCTCTGGCGAGGATTGCCGCCGGGTGTATCGTAGATAAGCTTCGAACGTCACGGAGTTGGTCATGGCAGTAGGGACCCTATTTCCCTTCACCAACTAAAGACACCCCAGGTAGCACCTACCCTTAGTCGCGCCCGAAAACTTTTTTACCTGCATGCTTCCACACGCCGAAACATGCGTGCACCGCTTCGCTAACTGGTTTCATTGCCGGAACTGCACCAGACCGTATCCGCACGTTTACAGCATGCTGGTGCTTTAGGCACCGTGTAGTATTCGGAATGACAAGTGAAATGCTACCTCAGGTTTCTCTAAAAGCCTGCTCAGCAAACACCGAAGTGAGTAATCACTTAAAGCGCCTTCCTACTGTTTGGTAGTAGGGCTGTAGCCATGAGAGTACAGGAGTGTAAACGCTAAATGCGCCGATTACCTTGGTAGTACAATGGCTATGCTTTTCCCTGGCAGCCTGCGTTTTGCCTTCTGTTGTCTTCCCACCCGCCACCTCTTATTCTCTTACTGCCGTGGAGCTCAGCAAGCACGATCCGGAGAGCAGCACCTCAGCTTCTTCGGTTGACCAAGCCGAACTCTTTAAGTTGCTTTTCAAGCAGCATGCCTCTGGCATTTATCGTCAGGCGTATGCTGACTTGCATTCGCGCGCAGAAGCGCAGGAGATTGTGCAGGAGTGCTTTCTGAAGTATTGGGAGAAACGGGACGAGGTAAGCCCTGCCCCGTTGGCCATCAAAAAGTACCTCTACACGTCAGCGTACCACGCTATTCTAAACCAGCTGCGGCGTCAGCGTAACTGGGTGTACCATGAGTGCGCCGACGATTTGCTCGTCGACCAGGAGCCGCAACTTGCGGAAATGGAATACGACGAATTGCAGCTGTGCTACACCCATGCCTTGGCTCAACTGCCCGCCAAACGGCGGCAAATCTTTGCCATGAGCCGGCAACAAGGGTTATCCAATGCCTTGATTGCGCAGGAGCTAAACCTTTCCATCAAGACCGTAGAAGCGCAGATGACCCAAGCCATCAAGTTTCTGCGTCAGTACTTCATTATTAGGGGCGTGGTGCCCAGCTTGTTGTTGCTGCTCTTGGGCTTGCTGTAGTTGCATTCCTGAAGCCCTCCAATCAAAGCAACAAGTGTCTTTTCTAGCACTGCCACGCTACATTTTCACAAGTTCATTGGCATGCCTTCGGTGCAGTAATTTCTATACCAATGTTACTTTCTGGCCGGTGTTGGCAGCCTTGTAAATGCCATCCAACACCCGCAAATCTTTGCGGCCTTCTTCCCCAGAAATGTGAGCGGGCAGGGGCTTGTTTTCCAAGATATAGGGAGCAATACCATCCAGCTGAGCGGCTTGCTGATTGATGGTTGGGAAGTTGAATGCGCCCTGGCTGCTTTTGCCTTTGAATGGGCCGTAGCTCAAGGCTGGGCTGAGTTCGAAAGAGCCGTTGTCGGCCGCGGCAAAAAACCGGTCGATGTTGCTGTTGGAAGAGGTGGTGGATGTGCATACGGCGCCACTAGGAAAGTAAAGCTGCCACGAAATGGATTCTTCCACTTCCTTGAACAAGTTCGGCATGGTGACGGGGCCGTACTGCGCCGTTACTGCTATTGGTTCTTCGCCGAGCACATAGCGGCTGCTTTGCACGCAGTACACCCCCAGGTTCATCAGCGGACCGCCGCCGGCCAAGGCTTTTTTTAAGTGCCAGTCGTCGGGGCTGATGCCTTCCAGGCGGTATCCAAGGGAAGCCTCAATCAAGCGAACCTGCCCGAGCACCTTTTCCTGCCCGAGCCGTTTGAGCTCGATGTGGTGCGGTTCGTAGTGCAACCGGTAGCCAACTGCCAATTGAACACTGTGCTTTTTGCAGGCCTCAACCATGTCCTGACAGTCCTGCTCAGTCAAGGCCATGGGTTTCTCGACAATTACATGCTTGCCCGCCTTGGCTGCCCGGAGCGTGAATTCCTTGTGCAGGGCGTTGGGCAGCGTGATATAGACTAGGTCAATGCTTTTGTTGGCGAGTATCGTGTCGAAGTTCTGGTAGGAGTACACGTTTTTCGCAGGGAGTTGGTAGTCGGTTTTCCATTGAGTAGCCTTCGCCGGAGTACCTGTAACGATGCCCGCCAGCTCGCAGTACTGCGAGGCCGCAAGGCCCTCCCGCACCAGATTTGCGTATCGGCCCAAGCCACAGACAGCAACCCGGAGTTTTTTGCCGGCATACAGCGGGGTTTTCGACTTTGGATACCATACAAAGGAAGGCAGCAGCATTGTGGCTCCGAAACCCAACCCAAGCTGTTCTACAAACCCACGCCGAGATACATTTTTCATAATACTTAAACAGTACGCAAGCCAACAATCAACAAGGCTACCGAGATAAAGACAGAAAATCGAAGAACAGCGGGCAGGTAACGCACAAGTATATGGTTAAGTATGTATAGTGCGTCACCTGAGCCGGTACGCTTAGTAAAGCACTAGCTCCGGCATCTTTAGAACACACTTATTCTTCCCCTAGCAGCAGCATCTGTATTTGGCTGCAAGGCTTAAAGCCAATTGTCAGTAGTGCTAGGTAAGGTTGAAACTTCTCGTTTTTAAAGCGCCAAAACAAGCACAAGGCGCGTTACGGCCGGGTTAAGTTCGTTGTCTTAGCTGGGTGCCGATACACGATTTTTCCGTTGACAATAGTTAACACACTGCGGATGCTTGGCAACTGCGCCGCTGGCACGCTGAACACATCGGCTGATAGAATGGCTAAGTCAGCTAGTTTGCCAGGCTGTAGGGTTCCCTTGATGGCCTCCGCAAATTCAGCGTACGCTGAGTTGATGGTATATGCCCGCACCGCCTGCTCGCGGGTTAGGTTTTCGGTAGGCGTGGCTTGCTGGGTGGTAACCACCTGAATACTCAGAAAGGGATTGGTCACGCCGTCGGGCCCGAGGGCTACGGGGATGCCCAGGTCCAGCCAGCTGCGCAACGGGCTGCGCATACCGTACTGCGGTGTATGCACAACGATTATCCCCAGCTTCTTTATGTCTTGCGCGGATGCTGCTCGGATACCGGTTCCGTGCTCGATCCGGACGCGTTTGCGCTGCCAGACGGCGGCCGGCGCTAGGTCTTTCATCAGTTGCACTACCAGAGTGGTGGCACTGTCTCCCGTCACGTGCAGCATCAGTTGCTGGTTGCTGACTAAGGCTTCCCGCAGCAGACGGCGGAGGGTATCTGGCGGAAAATTCAACCGCCCGTACCACCCAGGACGGCCCGGATAAGGCGTAGTGCGCAAAGCGTTCTGCTCCAACGACGTGCCATCAATCATGTACTTAACGCCCGAAGCATACGTCAGGGAACGGCCAGCGTTGAAGGGAACGGCCCATTCCCGCACGTTGCGGCCTTGATCGGTGGTGCTCGGCATAGCAATCAGGCGGGTGCGTACGGGCAGAGCGGCCGCCCCGAAGTACTGCCGGGCCGCAGTGCCTTGCAGCAGACTGCTCATGTTTTGCACGGTGGTGATACCGAAGGTTAATTGCTGCTGCGCATACGCTTGAAGTTCGCGGACCAGTGCCGTCGGGTTGGCTGTGGCCACCGCCTGCCAGAAAGGAAACTGGGCGTACTCGAACAGGGGCCCCGCCAACTTGGTGGTTCCTGGCTGCCGCTCGTACCACCCTCCCAGCGGATCGGAAGCTGTATCGGTTAGATGCAGGGCGCGTAATGCTGCGCTGTTGATGAGCATGCCGTGTCCCCACGGCACACCCAGCACGACCGGATTGTTGGGCGCCAGGCTGTCAAGAAAGCGCCGGCCGGCGGTGGGGTCGCGCAGCACAGTCAAGCCAATCGGTCCGCTCAGCCATTGCCCCGGCCGGGCCTGGCTTACCAGCCGACGCACCGAGTCGGCCACTGCTTGCTTGGAGAGGCCCGGTACCGAGAAGGGCGCCCTGAACGTGTTGGCCGTCTCGACCATACCGAGGTGGTCGTGGGCATCATTGAAGCCCGGTACGCCGGTTTTGCCCTGCAAGTCTACAATAGTGGTGTGGGCAGTGGCCAAGTTGCGAATCATAGCACTCGTGCCCGTAGCTAGAATGCGGCTGCCCTGAATAGCCAGGGCCTCCACGTACGGGCGGGCTGAATCCGCAGTGAATAGCTTGCCATTCAGCATGATAAGGTCGGGGCCTTGCTTAGCGCGAAAAGCAGTAGCTGGTGCCTGCGCATACGGCAAACGAAGTGCGAGGCAGGCAAGTAAAGTGAGAAGGAACCGTTTCATAAGGCAGCCAGAAGTAGGCTGGCAAAGCACGGGCGCTAGCGCCCAGCCGGGTAGTAAAAATCCGACATTATACTCCACCAATCCGAGCATCGCCCCCGGCGAAGTGCACGTAGGCTTGGTCGGCGGCCAGCAGCTGTGGAGGCGTCATACCCGCAAACTCGCGGAAATCACGCAGTAGATGGCGGTAGTCGTAGTAGCCACTACGGACAGCAACGGCCAGCCAATCCAGCGTTGGCTGGCTGACTTTGAGCCGATAGGCCTGGTCGAAGCGGACCAAGCGGGCGAAGAGCTTAGGCGACAGACCGACCCGCTCAACAAACCCCCGCTCGAATTGCCGCGCACTCAGGCAAGCGTCGGCAGCCAGGCAGTCCAGCGAGGCAGTGGCGCGGCCAGAAGGCAACAGCACGGGCAGTAGCCGGTCGAGCGGCCGCTCCGGCCGGGCGCGCCGACGGCGCAAAGCCCCTAGCAAGAAAGCTTCGGTGGTAGCCAGCATGGCGTCGTAGTCGGTGAGTTCTGCCAGGCGCGCCTCTACGGCGGCTACAGCCGGCCCGAGCAGAGCCCGTCCTTCCACGGACACATCCAGCAGTTCCTTTACTGGCACATCCAGCAGCCGATGCAGCCCGCCCGGCCAGAAAACAACGCACAGCAGCAGATGGTCTTGGCCAAACTGCAGGGATACGGGCTGCACCTGCGGGCCCACCACGAAGCTAGGAGGCAGTTGCAGCGGCTTGGCTTGGTTGGGGACCAGCTTATGCAAAGCATCGCGCGGATAGAAATACAGGCAATGATGCGGCGTGGGCGGCATGGGTTTGCTGGCCTGAGCGGGGTTGCCTCCTCCGTACCGAACGTGCATAAGTAGGTAGTGCTGCACAAAAGATTGCAGCGGCGGAGCAGGCAACTGAAAGCGAATCACCATGGGGGCAACAGCAGGAAGCAACCGTAATATAGCGCTCCGGCCTCAACTCTGCTTGGTGTAGCTACCTGATGCGCACGGGGTTGAACGCCGGCTCATCACCTTGCCCACAGCTAACTCACCTCCGTCAGATGCGTGTTCGTTCTACGCAACCCGAAAAATTATCGAGCGAACTAGCCCCATCCCAGACAAGTGTGAAGCGTCTTGCCTCACGCTTGCCCCCATATTGGTTTTCGTTCCCGCTCGTATTCATGCGCTTCTAAGTGCACCAATAACTGGTCTATGCTTAGTTCTCCACGCAGAAACGTATCCAGCAACAAGTGCTGGTGGGGAGTAAATGTCAAGAAAGAATGCGCAGGATAATGCAACGCGAAATAAATAGCGAGACGGCGCGCTTGTAACGAGGATACGGAGGTAGAAGGGATAATCACGAGGAACTACGATAAGTACGTAGCACAAAGTTCTACTATCCGTACTAATCGCGCAAACTGGACAATACGTATTGTGGTTTATACGTAGTACTCCTCCACCCGTATAGCATCCTCAAGCGGCTATTTTAATTGATTACATACGTCGTTGAATGCTAGCTAAGTAGAGCTATGCCTTGGCGTGGTAGGTGTTGCGCCGGTAGTTATCGGTTAAGCACCAAATGTCTAGCAGTATCCGCTCGGGGCTACTAGCGGGCACAGGAACTCGTTTAGGTCGTCTGCTGCTAGCTACGGCTTTGCTGACAATTCCTTGAGTTCGATGTTTCTAAAGTCAACCGGCTGCCCTTCGCTTTGCAGCGCAATAAAGCCGCTCTTCAATATTTTTCCGTCCTGTTTCATTGCCGGATCGAAACGGTTCACCACTTCTCCGCCAATCTGCGGCTTGGAATAGCGCAAAACGGTGTCGCCATTGATGATGTGGGTGATGCTCGAATCTCCTAACACAATAAGCTCTGCTGTAACCCATTGGTCACCGTCGTAGGTTTTCGAGGTGGAATCAATACAGTGGCGCTCATCAAGTTGGCCTTTGTAGACGATGTGGGTGCCTGGCGAGCACATATTTCCGGTAGGACGCGGCTTTCCATCCCCAAGACCGCCTAAGAATTGAAACTCCACCGAAATAGGCCAGTCCTGTTCTTTCGGCATCGTGCGCGGATCTTGCGAGTGAAACATGACGCCACTGTTGCGTAAGGTATAGCTAGGCGCACCCTGTTGGAGGGCTCCCACAAAGCGGTACTCTAGCTTGAGGTGATAGTAGGAAAAGGGTATTTTGTAATACAGATGGCCGAATTGGTCGTTGAAGTCCCCGTACTGATCATAGCGCACTTTTATAATCCCATCTTCTGCTCTGAAAGTATTGCCAAAATTCTCGTTCACCTCATGGTGCTGAATCTTTACAAACCAATCCGTAAGATCCTTACCGTTAAAGAGCTTGATCCATTTGCTGGTATTGGAATCCCGGGTGGGGGGAACGGAACTACAACCAGGTAGTGACAACAGCCCCAAAATCGAAAGTACAAGTAGTCGCATCAGTGGTCTTTAGAGTATTAGCGTGTCAACAACACATCAACTTGTGTTGAAATAAGATAGAAGAAACGCTGCAGTACAGCCAAATCAACTCATTAGAATTTTACTCCCCAAAACCATAGCATTGTGCGCCTCTACGACTGCCACGACTCCCCTCTCTACGCTGAGGAAGTGGCTGATTTCCTGGCCGACGCAACCAAACGCACCTCTCGCCGGGCGTCCCGCCAGCTATCCAGTGTCCTCGGCCACGTGTTGCGCCAACCAGCAACGGTGGCTTCAGAAACGACACTACTGGCCCAGCGCCTTTGACCCCGAGGTCGGATAAAGCCCGCCGCATTAAACGGCCCACTGCTGGCAAAGGCCTTCAAATAAGGCGCAGCGCACTTCCACTATAGCTACTTAATTATCGTCAAGCTTTACTCCTTTCATGGCACCTGTATCTATTATCTTGCTTCATTCCGTTACTTCTCCGGATGATCCTGCCACCAAGTACTAAAAGACTCGGCTTGGAATACAGAATCACCTTCTGCCGCAACTCACAGGACTTAACCAAGCCGTTGTGCGGGCATACTACCCCCTACTGTTGCTGCTGATTGAGAAAAAGACACTGCGGCGCCTTTCCGAACGCAAGTACCCTGCCTTCTTCGTTGGTCTGGTTACCTTACGCACTTCAATACCAGCAATTTAATAATGGGAGCTACAGCCTATTCCGCATTGCTATGCCATTGAATAGCGAAGTAGCCGCACTCGGCGCTGCCCGTATTGGTAAACGCATGGGGCACATTTGCGCCAAGTAGCACTACATCCCCGGTGGCCGCTTTGTGTGCTTGCTTGTCGATTAGGATTTCGCCGCTGCCTTTCGTCATCAAGATGATTTCTTCGGCGCGGTGGGTGTGCGGCGCATGGCTGGCAATGCCCGGCTTGAGCACGGTGGCGTGCACATCAAAGCGCTTAAACACCGAAGACGGCCGGTCGAATACGGGGCGGGTTTCGCCTTTATCGGTCTTCACCACCTTAAACTGGCTCCAATCCTTTAGGAAAGAGCCCCCACCGGTTAGTCCCCGCTGCCTATCTACCGGGTCTTTGGCTTTGAACTTCAACACGTAGTACGTGGCCGGCGCATCGGACGCATTGCGGAAGCTTTGCTTGTCGCCTGCGACTATTAGCAGCAGACCACCGGGACCCAGAGTTTTGGTGGAGTCTTGCACCGTGGCCGTAAGGCGGCCATCCTGCACGATTACCAACTCTTCTGAGTCATTGTAAGCTTGCAGCGGATGATTGGTTTGCCCTGGTTTGAGCGTAGAGGTATGGATGGCCAGCTCCGCCAGATCAAGGGTGCTGCCCTTGGCAAATTCGCTGCTTTGCCTTCCCCCATCCTGTTTGGGTGCTTGCTTAGGCTTGCTATACACAGCGGAAGGTAAGGGCGCCATTTGGGTCTGGAGACTGGAAGTCAGCAGGACGCCAACGGCTAGCAGGGTGGTTTTCATCAGGATGGGATTTGAACTTGACGTGAGAGCAGGTAAAAGAAAGGGGTGCAATAGCACCAAAGGACGAGCGGAGTTTAGGCCGCTACTGCTTGGGGCTTTCTGTAGCTATTTCCAGCGCCTTGGTGGTGGTGTAATATTTGGCCAGCATGTTCGGCACCTCCCAGGAGGGCATGTTGCGCTTTTCGAGGTACTCCAGAAAATGCTCGGTTACGCGGGCAAAGTGGGCTTCGTGCCCTTCGCGGTAGCTGTCAGGAATCAGTACTTCCCAGCCTTTGTCCACCTTCTTGAGTGCTACGCCGGGGTATTTCGCCTGGAGTTTCTTGAATTCTTGCTGCAACCCTTTTTCGTAAGCGGCATCACCTGCCCGAGGCTCGATGTAGAGCGTTGGCTTGTACTGCTGGGGGGCTCCTTGGCGAATGACGAGGTTGGCTTTGGTGCCCCGCATCAGCGAATAATGCGTGTCGCCGGCGCCATCCGGGGCTTTGTAGGCCCACGTCACCGATACCTGGGCATGCACCCCGAGCAGCTTATAGGAAATGGTGCCGTTGCTGTACACCTTTAACAGACTGTCATTGACGAGGTCTTTCTTGAGGTAGTCGGGAAAGCTGCTTTGCTTGGTAATAACCTTGAATTCACTTAAACTCATGGGTGTGGCCCAGCGCTTGGCCGATAGCACCTGAATATCTTTTTTGTAGTCTAAAGCCCGCTCCGGAAAGCATTCCCACTGCACCAAATCCACTAAGTGGGTGGTTACGTCCACCAGGCCCTCGCCTTCCTGCGTGACGTCCATAAACCAGGCGGGCCGGGTGAGCACGCTGCCCGAAACGTTCTTGTAAAAGCAGTGGGTACTTTCCTTGACTACCGCAGGATTCTGGGGAGTTCCTTTCTCCAAGGTGCCAAATACCGCCGGCATCTGGGTCAGCTCTTTTTGCAGAATCGTGGGTATCTCAAACCGCTCGGTCATGATATCATACAGCAGCAAGTCTTTCTTCTTAGCTGTTGCGAAGGCACTTTCCAGGGTCTTAAACTCCTTGCTGTTGATGCACATGGGCTTGTCGGCCAGCACGTTGAAGCCGGCCTGCAAAGACTGCGCAATGTATTCCGTCTTCTTTTGATTGTTGCCGGCTACCACTACCACATTGCCGGCCTTTTCGGCTAGCATCTTGGCAAAGAAATCTGGCCCGGTGTATACTTGCTGCTGCCAGTGCGTGGGCGCCTCGGTGCGGGTGTTATAAGCTGTTACTCTAGCTAGGTGCTGTTGCAAATCGGTGCCTTCGGGTGCGTACACGTGCACGGTCGGGTCCACCTTCTTGTACATCGACTTCTGCACCAGCGCCGCGTGAAAATGACCAGGATCGAGGGTAATAAGCTGAACCGGGGCGCTAGGTTTGGGAGCGGCGGTTTGTGCGAGGCAGGGCAGCAGGGGCAAGAAAAAGAAGGGGCTGACAACGAATAGGTTCTTCATCTTCTTCAACGAACAGTAAAACAAAACGCCTTCCCACTACGCGTAAGCGTTGCCGAACCACATTAGCCCGGCAGTGTGTAGGGCTTGCGCTGGGGACGGGAAAGCAGGCGGTTCGCCTCGGCATCATTCACGAACTGCTCCTTGGCGGGGTCCCAGTACACTTTGCGCTTCAACTTCATTACAATATGATGAATTAAACACGTAGAGCAGGAGCGGTGCCCCACTTCCACGGGCGCAATGGGTTGCTTGCGCGACTTGATGCACTCCAGCCAGTTGCCGTGGTGCTCTTTGCTTTCGTAGAGGTGGATTTCGTTGGGCCCGATTACCGATTGGATGATCTTGGGGTCGCTGGCATCCAGCGCTTTGGCGGCTTGCAAGCTAACCGGGTCGCTGGAGGTAGCCTTGGCATCGCCGCGCGACACAAAGATCCAGCCCTCGGTGCCCTCAAACTTGATACCGTTGGGCAAACTGTCGCTGATAATCATGTGCACCCCGTTGGCGTAGCGCCCCTCGGTTCGGAACGGCCCGTGCACGTCCCAGAGGCCCTTTTTGGGGAATTCGGCACTGCCCGAGACTTCCACCGGGCCGGTGTGTTCGGTGTTCATGGCCCAGTGGGCGCAATCGACGTGGTGCGAGCCCCAACCCGTAATCATGCCCGCCCCAAATTGCTCGCAACGCAACCAACCGGGGCGGTCGTAGCCCTGCTGGGGGTGCACACGTTTTTCGGTGTAATATACTTCGGGTGTCGAGCCCAGCCACCGGTCGTAGTTTAAGTTGGTGGGCACCGGCATGGCCACCTCTTCCTCGCCCGAAGGGTCGCCGGGCAACCCGATAGACACGGTTTTCAGAGTACCGATGCGCCCGTTGCGCACTAGTTCGGCTGCGTAGCGAAACTGCGTAGAGGACCGTTGCTGGCTGCCAATCTGAAAAATGCGCCCCGTGCTTTTCACGGCGTCGCTCAGGGCCCTGCCTTCGGCAATGGTCAAAGACGTTGGTTTCTGGCAGTACACATCTTTGCCCGCCCTTACGGCCGCCATCCCAATTAACGCGTGCCAATGGTCGGGGGTACTGATTAAGACGCCGTCGATGTCTTTGTTCTGGAGTAGTGCTTGGTAATCGTGGTAGACCTTCACGCCGTCGAAGGGCTTGCCGTTTTTCTTGGTGTAATACTCGTTGACCAGCTGTTTGCCTTCTTCGGCGCGCCGGGTGTCCACGTCGCAAACGGCCATGATCTGGGCTTGGTCGTACTGCCACACGCCGGGCATGTCATGAATGCGGGAGATGCGCCCCGTGCCTATGGCCCCGATGTTGATGCGGTTGCTAGGCGCATTTTTGCCGAAAACGCTGGCCGGCACAATGGTCGGGAAACCACCGAACACCAGGGTGGCGGCCGCAGCTTTGGTGGATGTTTCCAGAAAGCTTCTTCTGGAAACCGGGGAGGTTTTTTCTTCGCTCATGGGAGGAATTTTTACACAGATCAGAAGAACGTATCACTTGCGCTGCACCGTAACCTTGGGTTCGGCGCTAAAGGCCTGCCAACCACTATCCGCTTTTTCTTTCGTGAAATGCCCGTTGTACACGATTAGGCGGTATTTGAGCGTATAAGTTTGGCCGGGGTTGAGTTGCCAGTTCCTGTTCTTGGTGGGCGAGAAGTTGGCAAACATGTCGCCGCGGCCATTCTGCGTTTCGGGCCAGATGCGCAGCGGCTCGGGGTGATTATAGTTGGTTGGGTACGACATCATCACCACCCCGGCGTAGTCGTTGTCGAGTTGGCCCTGCACAATGCACCAGCGCGCCGTAGAGCCGTCGGCCTCCTTGCGGGTTTTGCCTTCCGAGGTGAGCACCTCGCTGTTATCCTTGTTCCACTTTTCGGTGGTGCGCCAGCCAAACCCGCCGTACCGGTACGCCAGCAGCAACACCGGGCTGGCGCTGGCGCAATTCATATTGATGGTGACGTCGGCTATATAGTAGTCTTTTCCCTGCGGCTGATACACTCGTACCTCTTGCAACTCGTTTAAAGCCACTTTTTCCGTGCCGCCTTTTTTGAATGCCACATGCTCCTGCAACACTTGGTACTCGCTGTACACGGGGCCTTCAGTGGTGGAAACTGCCTTGGCGAAGCGCACAGTGCCTTTTCGGTCCCGGATGTTCCAGAAATCGACGGTGTCTTTCTCGAACAACACATGCGTCCACGGATTCCAGATGCCGTAGTGGTGGTAGTGGTCGGGCGCTTGAATCCGGGTTAGCTCCTGGCCGTGCGGCGACCACAACGGGTGAATAAAGCCGCTCCGCTTGTAGGCCGTGTCAATGCCGGTGGGCGGGTATACCGTTTTGTAGTTGTAGCGCAGCAGGTTAGTGCCTTTGCTCGTGATGGTGAAAGAGCCTTGCGCATCTTGTACACGCATCGGCGCACTCGCCTTGCTGGGCTTGCCTTTCACCAATTCATAGGCGCGCTTGCTGGTTTTGCTGGTGGCCGGGTCGAGTATCCAATGGATGATGCGCTCCGGTCCGTGTTCGATCTGGAAGGGTACGCTCGTGCGTTTGGTGCCTTGCACTTCTACCAGGGTCAGTACCGAGTCGGGCAATAAAGTAAGGGCATCCAAGCTGGCTTTGACCGGTGTTTCCAAGCGGCTTGGAGTGGCAGGAACTACCACTTCAAGAGTGGCAATCGTTTGCGCGACGCTCTTCGTGCTTACTACAGTGGCCAGCAAAAGCAGCCAGCAAGTGAACCGGTTCATGTTGTTGTGCCTAACGGTGCAAGCTCATCCATACCGAGAGAGCTTGGTACCGCAAGGCTCATCGTTCGCTGGAAGGCATTTCCAAGTAAGGAAATCCTTTGGGCTAACGGATGGCTGAAACCGACAAATCGGCGAATGAAGGTATCACAATCGTTACCGATCAGGTTTACACTGGGTTAGCGCTGGGTATATGGCCCGATGCTATCAGCACTTCATAGCTTGCTAGGTGCTGTATCCTAGTCTCGCCGGGCCGCTTCCGTGAAAAGCGCCGGTATAGTCAACGCCTGTGTCAGCCGCTTTCCCTACCGGAGGGCGGGTTGTCAAGGTGGCATTTGCCGGAAGATGCACTACACTGCCTGATCGTACGCGGCACCTAAGCTGTTGCGCAGCCGAATCTGCTGCAAACGCCTAGTTGTGTCCACCCGGAAGGAGACAAACATACGTCTCTCTTAGTGTGGTAGCTTAGCCTACTTCACGTGCTGCCAAACATAGAGCGGCAACCGCTCCAATCCGCCAGGAGAGGAGACTGCTCGATTCAGTGATGGCGCCCGTGCTTGGCTTGGCTGCCCGCAGCAAGCCGGCTCCGTCATGGACCGGGCAAGTGTGCTATGCGCTGAAATAAAGGCCGTGCCTAGCACAGGCGAGAGTATTAGCAAGCCTAGCAGCAACTTGTCAGGTGCGTGCATAGAACAACGAATAGCCACCAAGCAGACCCGATGTACTGCGCCTAAAAACAGCAAGTGGTCATGAGTGAACTGTAGTCGAAAGCTATCCGAAACCTGGCGTTGCGTCAAGCAGGTTTTTCTGAAAACTGTGTAGGAAAAGGTTCGTTAGCGCTATCATCCGAGCCGTTTATGATAAGTTCGCGCATCTTACCAGCCCAGCTACATCGTAAACGCCGGTTCCTACTCAACTACCCAACAACGAGTCCTATGGCACTAGCTCCCATTCTCTTAGTCGGCGGTTCTGGTATTGTTGGCCGCTGGGCGGCCCGTTTGCTGCACGCCGCGCATCCCGAGGTTCCTCTCTTGCTCGGCGGGCGCGACCTAGCCCGAGCGCAGGAAGCCGCGGCTGAAATTGGCGGGGCGGAGGGCGTAGCGCTGCAGCTTGACGCAACTGACTTGGGCCTCGGCGAGCGGCCAGTCAGTGCCGTAGCTGTGTTGTTTACCGACGACAAAGTTGCGGCGCTCCGGTTTGCCCAAACCCGTGGCGTGCCGCACCTCAGCATTTCACCCGGCATCATTGAAATGGGCCCTGAAGTGGCAGCGTACATCCACCGGCCGCAGGCTGCACCGGTCGTTTTGGGCACGGAGTGGCTGGTGGGAGCCACCACCATTCCCACGCTGGAGTTCGCCAAGGCCTTCGGGCGGGTGCACGACATCACCATCGGCGCGCTGCTTGACGAGCAGGATGCTGCTGGCCCAGCCGCCTACGCCGACTTAGAGCGCCAAACCAAGACCGTGCCTGCGGCCCTCACGCGCCGCGACGGGGCCTTTACTTGGTGCGTGGGCGACGAAGCCCGCACCTCGTTCCGCGCCGCAGACGGCACTGAGATGGAAGCGTCGACCTTCTCGGTCTACGACGTGCTAGGGTTGGCTACTGCTACCGATGCGCTGAATGTGCACTTCAAGCTTGCGTTAGGCGTAAGTTCCACTCGCCGCCGCGGCGAGCCAATGTCCACCGAAATCATCATCGAGCTGGCAGGAGAAGACCACGCGGGTCAGCTGTTGCGCACGCGGCACGCGGTGGTCCACCCGCAGGGGCAAATGCCGCTGACGGGGCTAGGCGTGGCCATGGTTCTGGAGCGACTGTTAGGGCTTGACGGGAAGCCAGCTGCCCCAGCAGGATTGTATTTCCCCTACCAATTGCTTGAACCCGCTGTCTATTTTGCCCGCTTACGAGAGATTGGTGGCCAAGTATTGACGCTGGATGTGCTCTAATGCTGGTATAGGTTTTTCATCAGTCAGACCCCGTCAGGCAGCATAAAACGCTGCGTGACGGGGTCTGACTGGTATTTAAGCTCTTTGTTTACTCGTCAATCTCGGTGGAAAAGGCCACGGCTTGTTGCACATCTAGCTCCGCTAGGCGCTGTACCAAAGCTGCTCGGATTTTAGTGTAGGCCTCGCGCCCGAGCGTTAGCCGCCGCGGGGCGGGGCGTTGGTCTACGGAATCGAGCATGGCGTCGACCATTTTGACCGGGTCGCCGGTTATGGCAAAGCTGCCGTCGCTCACGCCGCGGCGGACGTCGCCGGCGGGCGTGGCCTCGTATTCAGGCAGGGGCGTTGCGTGGACTAGTCCGCTACCGAAGCTCGTGCGGGCCGGACCGGGCTCCACCAGCGTAAACTCGATACCGAACGGCGCAACTTCCTGAGCCACAGCTTCCACGTAGCCCTCGATGCCCCATTTGGTGGCGTGGTAGTAGCCAAAGTTCGGGTAGGCAATCTGCCCACCTTCAGACGAAAGCTGCAGGATGCGCCCGCCGCCCTGGGCCCGCAGGTGGGGCAGCGCGGCCCGGATAACCTGCATAGAGCCCGTCAGGTTGGTGGCTAACTGCTGCTGAATCTGCTCGTCGTCGGCTTCCTCGCCCGCACCGAACAAGGCGTAGGCGGCGTTGTTGACTACCACGTCGATGCGGCCTAGGTCGGCGAAAGCTTGCCCGATAACTTGGCGCACGGCCGCCGTATCGGTTACGTCCAGAGCGGCCACCCAGAGTTGCTCGCCGTATTGAGCTTGCAGGTCGTGGAGGGCGTCGGGTTTGCGGAGCGTGGCGGCCACTCGCTCGCCACGGGCCAGGAGTTTTTCGGTTAGTAGACGGCCGAAGCCGGCGGAGGTGCCGGTGATAAACCAGGTTTTCATAGGGCTATTACTCAGTGGGTTGATTGGCTCAGGGACGGAGGTCCTGTTTGCTCTACAAAAGTAGTTTGGCCCCCTATGGGCCTGCTAACGCCAATCAAACCAATGCCGACGCCAATCAAACCCGCCGCAGGGCGGAGGGCGCGCAGCCAGCCACTTTGCGAAACAACTGGGCGAAATGCGTGGGCTCCTCGAAGCCCAGGCAGTAGCCGATGCGGCTAATGGGCCAGTCGGTATGCAGCAGCAGGGTACGGGCTTCCTGCACCAGACGCTCGGCCAGCAGGTGGGACGTAGGCTTGCCGGTGGCAGCCTTCAGCACGCGGTTGAGGTAGTTGACGTGCACGGCCAGGCGGTCGGCAAAATCGGCGGGCGTGCGCAGTTCCAAGCGCCGGGCTGGCGTCACGATGGGGTACTGGCGGGCTAGCAGCGTGTGGAAGGCGGCCACCAGACGCTCGGGGCCGCTGATAGTGCGCGCTTCTTCCACAGGAGCCAGTTTCAAGGCCCCGTGGATGCACGTCATCAGGTAGTGGTACAGCAGCTCGTCTTTGGCGGGGTAGTCGGAATCCTGTTCGACGAGCATCTGCTCGAACAAGCGCACAAACCCGGCGTGCTGGTCGGGCGTGAGGCGAAAAAAACTGGGTTGGTCGGGCGCGAACACCGCCCAATCGGCCGGCCGCATGAGCGTACGTGTCGGCACAAACTCCTCGGTGAAAACGCAGCAATAGCCCCGACAGGTAGCAGCGGCGGGCAATTCCCAGGCGTAAGGTATCTGCGTGTTGGTAAACACCAAGGCGGGTTCATCGGGGGCTAGCTCCAAGCGCTGGTGCGCGTAGTGGTAGGTGGAGGGTCCGGTACTGAGGGTGACCTTAAAAAAATCCTTGCGGCTGTAGACGCCCATCAACTCGAAGTCGGCGAGAAACTCCTCTAGCCGCCACGCCCGAAAGTGCCCCCCACTCGGCCAGGTAGCGTTGGATAACTGTGCGGGCTGGTGGGCGTAATAGTCGGCTAACTTCTGCTGGTGTATAGTCATAACAAGGCTTCTGCTTGGGTAGTAAGCTGAAACAACCCGTTGAAGTTTGAGCGGGGCAACGTGTGGCATTCACGCAGCGGCGACACTGCCAACACTTTCATCATCCTTACTTAGTATGAGCACGAGTTGTAGTAAGGATGATGCCTAATAAATCGACTGGGTAGTGCTCGTTGCTTGGCTTTCATACCTAACTAGTAGTAGTGTTTACTTCCGAGGATAAGATGTATCAGACAATCCTGGCGAAGAGGATGTAGCGCCATCCAACCCCGAATTCTGCACCCTGATACGGCCGCGCCCAAAAGGTCGCAAAACCATAACATCTTACTTTCAGGGATAGAAATCGTCGGGAATCACCGCCGTCCTTGCTCGTCGTCGACCACAGCACCAATCCACTACCGGCTCCAAGAACGTATAGTAAAACGCAGCGCCTTGCTCGTGGTAAGGTCCTGAACGTAAGGTAAGCAGAGCGCCCATGTACACTACCTGAGCGTTGGTGTCTTGCCCTTGCGCCGCCGGAAGTGGAAAGTAGGCTTGTGGTTTCAAGCTTGACTAGCAGAGAGGAAGTGAATACCTTGGTCTGTATATAAAGCAAATGAAGCCTCTGCGCAGCTGGGGCTTTAGTGGAAAGCATATGATTAGGCGCTATTATCACCAATACAAAGAACTAGTTCACGAGCATCTTGCTCGTTTCATTGCCACTTTACTACTGCTAAGCATGGGCTGGTGCGCCCTGCACGCTTGGTACTGGGTGGTTTCCTGGTTCCGCTAACGCTTTCGGGTGGCCGTGGCTCTGCTCTCTTGGCGGGTCCGCAACCCGCCTCCCTATTCGGCTCGTTAGATACGGGACACCAGTGGTTCCTATCATGCCCCCTCCTATCGGCCCGCGGCTGCACGGCGCCATCGACTACGGCTTTATTATTTTACAGGCCTTAGCTCCTTCCCTGTTCAAGCTGCACGGACCGGCCAAAACGCTCTGCTACGTTTTCGCCTGCAACCAGGCCCTCCTCAATTCGCTGACCGACCAGCCCTACGCCCTCAAGAAGGTTGTTCCTTTCCGCGTACACGGCCAGTTGGAAAGGCCCATGCTGCCAGCCCTGCTAGTGGCGCCCTACATAACGGGGGCCTTGAAGCAACGTAACGCTCGCCGCTTCTTCGTTGGCTTTTTCGCTTTGGCACTGACTAACTATTTACTCACCGATTATAAAGCGCAGGAGCGGCAAAGCGGGTTTTCTCAGAAAGAAAAGTAGTGTTATCGTGCTTGTATCAGCAGTATATGTTGCCGTGTAGACCAAAGTATGCTCATCTTTATAGTTATTATCCGTTTTGTATCACGCTTTTTTATCGATGACTGCCTTTACTGTTCCGCTAGCCAACTGTGCGGACAAAGTCGCCAATCGTTTTCCAGATCTGGTTTCCCATCCCGCAGCCGTCGGATATACTCTCCCTAACGTTGTTCTTGAGCGCAACAACGTGCGCGTATTTGGGCACGGCAAGCAGGTACTGCTACTCTGCAACGGCTTCGGCTGCAGCCAACATATCTGGCATCGCCTGACGGCGGCTCTGTCCACGCGCTACCGCTTGGTGCTTTTTGATTACGTGGGCTCCGGCGGTTCCGATTTCAGTGCCTACACGCCTGAGCGCTATTCTTCGCTGGCTGGCTACGTGCAGGACGTCCTGGAAATCTGTCAGGCGCTGGACCTGCGCGAGGTTACTCTGGTTGGCCACTCCATCGGCGCCAGTATTGCTATGCTCGCTACCATTGCCGCGCCGCAGTATTTCAGCCACTTGGTTGCCTTGGCAGCTTCTCCTCATTTCCTCATTGAAGACGACTATTACGGGGGCTTCAGTCGGGAAGACGTCGAGCAACTCTTGGGGCTGATGCAAGTCAATCATGATAGTTGGGCCAACCTGTTCGCCGGTATGTTGCTGGGAACCGAAAACCACGACCTGCTGTCCAAGGAACTCGCCCAGCATTTCTGCAATGCCGATTCGCACATTGCCCAGCATTTCGCGCGCGTCAGCTTTTTCTCGGATTGTCGCGCCGACCTAGCTTACGTACCAGTGCCGACCTTGCTGGTGCAATGCTCGCAGGATATGGCAGCCCCATCGGAAGTCGGCGACTACTTGTTAGCTCACCTTCCCGAGGCAACGCTAGTACAGCTTAGTACCACCGGCCATTGCCCGCACCTGAGTGCCCCGCTGGAAACGTTGGCTGCTATGGACGCTTTTTTGGCTGTTTAATGCTAGTCTGGTCATCAAGCGGTGCCTTCGTTGAGCGAATTCCTGCAGGGTACACCAAACCAGCTTCGTACAAGAAGACAACGATGCAGGCATAAAAAAGCCTCTCGTAAGAGAGGCTTTTAGCAAGCAGGAACCGTGCTACTGAAGGGGCGTGGGGGGCACAAGTGGAGTTGATACCCCAGCGGCTAGCTGCGCCCGGAGTTGCTGAACTTCGTGTTCGAGCTGCAGCGTACGGAACGTGACTTTCACTTCCAGGTCTTCGTAGGCCTGCGTCAACTGCTCTTGGAGCTGCCGCATCTGGGTGACGTCGGTGTTGGTGCCAAACCAGCGCAACACGTGGCCATGCTCGTCCCGCAAGGGCACGGCCCGCGAGAGAAACCAGCGGTAGACTCCGTCTTGGCCGCGAAGTGGGAATGTGTCTTCCCAGGCAGTGCCCGCGGCAAAAGCCTGGCGCAAGCGTTCCACCACGCCGTGCACGTACTCGGGGTGCTGCACTTGCTGCCAGCCCCAGCCCAACATCTGTTCCGCCGTCGTGCCAGTGTACTCGTACCAGCGTTGGTTGTACCACGTGATGTTGCCCGTCGCGTCGGCTATCCACGCTAGCTGCGCGATACTGTCGGCCATAGTGGCCAGCTCGGCCTCGTGCTGGCGCAACAACTGCTGGTTGACTTTCTGCTCGGTGATGTCGGTAATGGTTCCAATAAAGCGCTGCGCCTGCGTGCGTTCCGCATTAAAGAACGCGCGTCCGGTGGCATGAGCCCAGCGGGCGGGTGTAGCGGGGTCCTGCCACTGCGTCCGGTAATCGATGGCGTAAGTGCCGGGACCGGTTGGGGACAGCGCCTGGTCAACGGCGGCTTGCGTGAGGGCCCGGTCGTCGGGGTGCACGCCTTCCAGAAACTGGGCATACGTCACGTCTTGCTCTAGAGCGAAGCCAAAGATTTCTTTGCAGCGGTCCGACCAAATCAGGGCACCCGTGAGCGGCGTAAAGTCCCACGTACCGGTACCAGCCGCATCGACGGCGCTTTGCAGGCGTTCAAACTGAACCTCGGGAGAGGAAGTTGGCATTGAAAAAAAGGTTAGGGTTGAACGAGAAACAATTCCAGGCCCGACTGGAAATACAAGGTCAGGGCGCGAAAGTGCCCGTCGGTCGAAAAGCGCAGCCGTGTGATTAGCGCCTTTATCTCGTGGCCAGCTAGCTGCAAAAGCAAGTAAGGGCGGCTTAGTAGCGCATCGCGCTCCACCCGCCACTGGCCGCTGGTGGCCTGGCCAGCATTGTCGAGGCTGAGGTATTGTTGCTCTAAATGCACCTCCGTAGCCTGGGCCAAGGCAGAAGCAGGGTCTTCGCGGCTAAGAACCTTGTTGACAACGCGCCACTTACCGTGTAAGTAAGGGTCCGGCACTTGCTGGAGGTTCACATCCAGTAATGTTGGAGTGCTCATGGGAGAAGAGAAAAAGTGCCTTCAAAAGTACAGCTGGCCAGTGAATGTAGGTGCTAACCCGCCGGAAAGCTGTGCAAGGCAGTCAAGCAGCTACTCGTGTACTCGGGCGCGAACAACTGCTTTGCTGATGTGGCAGCAAAGGAACTTGGCAACGTGACGCAGCAGTAGAACCAGAGCGTTGAGACGACGGGGGGTATCCTCTGTTACGAACACTCAGCATCGTCTATGCTCTGATTACCAAAGGCATCTGGGTATGGTTTCGCTTAGCAGCAACCTTACTTTCAAATGCTCTTCCGGTTCTATCCTGCGTTAGTACCCCGGGTTTTGCGTCAGCTTACCGCCGCTGAGTTGGATTTGGCTTAACGGGATGGGGAACACCTCGTTTTTACCTGCCACAAAGCCGCGGTTTCTTAGCACAGTAGCAGCACGACCCTGCCGCACAAGGTCGAAGTACCGGTCGCCGTATTCCAGAGCTAGTTCCACGCGGCGTTCTTGCCATACGGCTTGGCGAATCTGCACTTGAGAAAGGCCATTGGGAAGGGCCGCAAGGCCAGCGCGGGCACGCACGCGGTTCACGGCGGCCAGTGCTTTACCTGATTGCCCTAACTCGTTGGCGGCTTCAGCATTCAGGAGCAAGACCTCACCAAACCGCAGCACCCGAATGTTCTGGTCGCGGCCGTAGCCGCACGATTTATCGGCCGCGTTGGGCACGTAAGCCTTCATGTTGTAGCGCTCGTTGGAGTTGCTGTTGTCGATGAAGTCGCCATCGGGGGTGGTGGTGCCGCGCTCCATGATGGTGCCCAGCTTGCGTGTGTCGCCGGGCTCGAAGGCCGCGGCCAGATCGGCGGAAGGTGTGCAGAAACCCCAGCCGAGCTGGGGCCGTGCCATTTGGGCCTCGGCCCAGTAGGAGTTCGCTACATCACAGTTGCCAGGCAACGAGGTACATTGCACTTCGAAAATCGACTCCGGCCCGTTCTCGCCTTCTATGCGAAACATGCGGTAGAAATCGGGCACCAGCGAGTAGTTCAGGTTCAGCACTTGGTCGGAAGCAGCCAGCGAAGCCGCGTAGTCTTTCTGGTACAGCTGCGCCTTAGCCAGCAACGACAACGCCGCGCCTTTGGTCACGCGCCCCACGTCGCTGTTCGGGTACGACGTTGGCAGAATACTTGCTGCTGCAGTTAGATCACTGATAACAAGCGCATACACCTCGTCACGGCTGGCGCGCGGAATGTTCTGTTCATCTGTGGTAACGGCTGGCTTGGTGTACAGCGGGACGCCTCCGTAAGCCCGTACCAGGTTGAAATAAGCCAGCGCCCGCAGAAACTGCGCCTCGGCCACGTAGCGGCTGCGGAGGTTCGAGTCCATATCGACGTTGGGCACGTTGAGGATAACTTGGTTGCAGAGCAACACTTGCTGGTATTGCCCGAGCCAGTAGCCTTCTGCGGAGCCCGCCGTAGCCGTGAAGCGGAAGAAAGAATAGTCGTTGAGGTAGTCACCGTCGCCGGGTACGCTGCCTTTGTCGGCATCGTCGGAGGGCAGGGTGGTAACGGACAGCCAGTTGAAAGCCACTAAGTTGTACTCACGCAGTTTGGCGTAGCAAGAGCTAACTGCCGCCGCCGCGTCGCTCTGGTTTTTAAAGAACTCCGTTACCACAGGCTGCCCTTGGGGCTGCACGTTGAGAAAATCGTTGCACGAAGACACGCTCAGCCCGAGCGTTAGCCCAAGCACGGCCAGCGTTGGTAATAGCCGGCGCCGGGCCGGGTACGCAGGTGTAGTGTTGTTCATAGCGAATAGAGGCGAGGTCGTTAGAAACCGATATTGATACCCAAGTTGTACGTTGCGGCCAGCGGGTACACGTTCTGGTCGAGGCCGGCATAGGTGGGCGTGCCCCCAACTTCGGGCGTAAAGCCTTTGTATTTGGTAAGCGTCACGGGGTTCTGCGCGTTGGCATACACGCGCAACGTTTGCAAGCGCAGCGTGCTCACGAGGGTTTTCGGGAAGTTGAAACCGAGCTGCACGTTGCGCAAACGGATGTAGTCGCCCTTCTCCACGTAGTACGAGCTCGGGTCGAGGTTGCGCCCCGAGAGGTCGGCCGACGGGTAACTGTTTGAAGTGCCCGCACCGCGCCAGCGGTTGTTGTAGAAGTCCTGGGTGTAGTTTTCGTTGCCGACGCGCAGCAAACGCAACGCGTTGAACAGCTCCACCCCGCCTACCCCCTGCACATCAAGCTGCAAGTCGAAGGCTTTGTAGCGGAAGGTGGTGTTCAGGCCGTAGGTGAAACGCGGGTTGGGGTTGCCGAGCACCACGTAGTCGCGGGCATCAAGCAAACCGTCGCCGTTTTGATCTTGGTAGCGCAGGTCGCCGGGCTTGGCGGTGGTGGTCTGCGGCGACTCGGCTACTTCCTGCGGCGTTTGAAACACACCAGTGGTCTGGTAGCCGTAGAACGCACCGATGGGCGCGCCAATTTGCGAAATGGTGGTGCGGTAGTCGCCGAGCGGCAAGGCGCCGGAAAAGAGCGGGGCGCCGCTGGCCGTAGAAAGCACCTTGTTCTGGTTGTAAGCGCCCACCAAACCCACCGAGTACGAGAAGTCGCCGGTGCCGGCCGAGTTCCAGCGCACGGCCGCTTCTACGCCCTGGTTCTGAAAGGTGGCATTGTTATCGAGGTAGCCAATGCTGTTGGCGTAGCCCGGCCCCGACAAGATGGGCACCGGAAACACCGCATCAATGGTGCGGCGGTTGTAATAATCCAGTTCCACCGATAACTGATTGTTCAGAAAGCCCATTTCCAGGCCCGCATCAGCTTCGCGCACTTTTTCCCAACGCACGCGTCCCGCTGCCAAAGTGCTGATGTTGGCGCCCGTGATTGGTGTGCTCGGAATACCGAAGAACCCGGCGTAGGTTGGGTAAAAATCGACGACCGACACGGCAATGTTGTTCGGCACCTGACTGTTGCCAAGCAAGCCGTAGCTAGCCCGTAGCTTCAGGAAATTGAATACCGCGCTTTCCTTCAGAAAACCCTCTTCCGAAATTACCCAGCCGATGCCCACCGACGGGAAGTTGCCGTAGCGGTCGGCGCCAGTGTATTTGCTGGCCCCGTCGCGGCGGAAGCTGGCCGTGAGTAGGTAGCGCTCCTTGTAGGCATAGTTCACACGGGCGAACAGCGAGAAAATGGTGTACAAATCAACCGGGTTAGCGAGTGTGGCGGTGCCCACCGTACCCAGGTTGAAGTAGTAACTGTCGCTGCTACCGGCCTGCACCCCATTGATGGCGCCAATAAGCTGCTCGGTGCGGTAACGCAGAGCCGTGGTGCCGAGCAGGGCCGTCAGGTGGTGGTCGGTGCCGAAGGCGCGGTCGAAGGTGAGGGTGTTTTCCCACTGCAACTGGTTGCTTTGGCTCGTGCCTTTGCGCAACGTATTGCCCCGGTACACTTGAAACGTGGTGAGCGAATCGGCCTTCTGATAGTTGTAGAACTTGGCCGCGTTGTAACTGATGCCCGCGCTGGTGCGCAACGTGAAGTGTTGCAGAAAGTTGAACGAAGCAAACGCGTTGCTTACCAGCGTCTGGCCTTGGGAGCGTTGCACGAAATAGTCGAGCGTGCCGCGCGGGTTGCCGAAGTTGCCGAGGCCTGAGCCTATGAGGCCAGGGTCGCCGTAGCGGCCATCGGCCTGAAAAACGGGCAGCACTGGCGGCGCCACGTACGCCTGCGCAAACACGTTGGAGCCGCCCAGCGCGAAGTTGGACGAGGTGCCCGTCGCTGCACCACCAAGGCCGCTGTAGCTGGGGAAGACACTGGAAGCAAGGCCCGGTGCGTCGTGCGCATCAAGGGTAGCGAAGCTGGCTGAGTACCCCACTTTGATGTGGTCGTTGAGGGCAAAGTCGGTTTGCAGCCGCGCCGTAATCCGCTCGAAGTCGTTCTTCTGCAAGACGCCTTCCTGCCGCAGATACGAGCCACTGAAGGTATAGGAGGCTTTTTCGCTGCCGCCACCCAGGCTCAACTGATGGTTTTGGGTGGCCGCCGTGCGGGTCACTTCCTTGAGCCAGTCGGTGGAAGGCAGATTGGTAGCGAGGTTGTTGCTCGGGTCGACGTTGGTAAGCGCGTATTTCTCGTTGAGCAGTTCGGCGTATTGCTGGGCATTGGCCATTTCGATGCTGTTGGTCACGGTTTGCACCCCACCAAAGCCGTTGTAGTTCACTCGCGTTTTACCGGCCTGCCCGCGCTTGGTGGTCACGAGCACTACGCCATTGGCAGCCTGAATACCATAAATGGAAGCACTGGCCGCGTCTTTCAGCACCTCCACTGAGGCAATGTCGTCTTGGTTTAGAAAGCTCAGGTCGGAACCAGCCGGCAGTAGCGTACCGTCAACCACGTAGAGCGGCGACACGCCCGCCAACGAGCCCGTGCCGCGCACCCGGATCTGCGGGGCTGTACCGGGCACACCGGCGTTGGTGATTTGCACGCCAGCCACTTTCCCTTGCAAGGAACTGACTGGGTTTTGCGACGCCTGGTTGACGAGTTCCGTACCCTTCACCGACGCAATAGCGCCCGTTACTTCACGCTTGGTTTGGGTGCCGTAGCCCACCACCACTACCTCATCGAGGCTGCGCGCTTGCGGGGAGGCAAACTGCACATCGAGGGTGCTGCGGCCATTTACCACCAGCTCCTGGGGCGAGTAGCCAATAAAGGAAAACACCAGCGTCGCGCCCGCGGGCACGTTGAGCGAGTACTGTCCTTCCGCGTTGGTGGCGGTGCCAATGCTGGTATTTTTCACCACCACGTTCACGCCTGGTAATACCTCTCCCCTCTCATCTACCACACGGCCGGCAACGGGTGTACCGGCTTGGGGTACAGCTTGTTGCCAGAGTGGCGCAGCTTGGGCAGGCAGCAAACCAGCTTGGCTCAAGCTTAGTCCCGCTGCCAGCGTGGCCACGCGCTTAACCCACTGATCAGATGCTATATGTATCACTAAGACTGGTAAAATTTTCATGCATAGTTCTGGTTGAATATTTACTGCTTTGCTACTAGATCTAGCCACAAAATCATACGCTAACTAGCTCATCCATAAACACTAGTTGGAGCACAGATTCTCAAATGCTGTCTTGGTAGAAGCATGCTAACTAGCTTGGTAAATTTTTTGTTTGAAAAATCCTGTTAAAGCAAAGGAGAGGGCGGTGTTTAGCAGCTTGCTGCTAAACACCGCCCTCTCCTTTTCCGCGTAGCGTCCTGTTATACCAAGGCAACGGCCCCTAAAGTCCACGCCATATCAGAGCACAGGATGCGGCCGCCATTTCCTGCTCGCTACAATACCCCCACCCATCAGCAACAACAGGGCTCTGCCCTGTCCTATCCAACGCCGGTGGATTTCCTAGAGGCGGCAGCGCGCTATGCGATTCTTAGGCTAAAACCAGTCCGACGCAGCCAAAAGGTTGCGTTTCTACATCCTTCAGAGAATCGCTAAAACACCGACTGCGGCACTAGTTTTTAGCAGACAAGCACTCCGTAACCGTACCCGAATACGTCAAGGTGAGTTGGTGCATGGCTCGGGTGCAGGCTACGTACAGCATGCTCTTGTCCACGTCCGTTTTGTAAGTACGAGCGGAGGCAAAGGGCACAATCACCTCATCAAATTCCAGCCCCTTCGCCAAATGAGCCGTGGTGATGATAACGCCTTCTTTGAAGGACGTGGAATCTTCCGTGAGCAGCTGCACGCCGGGGGCTTGTAGGGCCTGATACACGTCTTCGGCTTGCCGGAGCGTTTTGCAGATGATACCCAACGAATTGCTTCCTGAGCGTTGGAACACGGCAACCATCTGCTGAATGGCCTCGATTTCCTCGTGGCGGCTGTTGTAGCTCAGTACCTCTGGCTCGCGGCCGTGCCTTTCCAGCGCAATGATGTCGGGGTTTGGCGTGATCCGCTGCGCGAAGGCTGTAATTTCAACGGTGGAGCGGTAGCTGCGGTACAGCTTCACGACGTCGGCTTGCGGAAATACGCGTTCAATTGTCTCGGCCGAGGAGGCGCTGTATGGGTTCACCGTCTGGTTTACGTCGCCCAAAATGGTCTTGCGGCACAGAAACAGCCGCGACAAAACGGCGTAGTGCACCGGCGTGTAATCCTGCATCTCGTCAATGAGCAAGTGCTTTACGTGCTCGTAGGCCGTGATGCCTTCCAGGCGTATGCGCAGGTAAATCAAGGCAAACACATCGGCGTATTCCAAGCGCAGGCGCTGGTCGATTTTGCACAGCTCCGGCCGGCCGATCCAGCGGTAGAAATCCCGGTAGAGGTCCAGTACTTGGTTGAACTTGAACATGCGCGGAATAGCTTCCCCGATGGTTGCTTTTTCGTGCCCGGTGAGCTTCCGGCCGGCGGCGTCGCGCACGTAAGCCCGCACGTCATCGGCCACCAGCGCGAATCTTTTCAAAATTGGTACCCGGTGGTAGGCCTTGAGCTTGGTCAGCAGGAACGAGGCGGGCACCACGGTCCGCCCCACCCGCAGGTCGTTGACAACGAAGTAGTTGTTCTCGATGTAGATAAGGTACTGATTGAGCTTGCTTAGGAAGTCAAACGAGGACTTGAATTGAATCCGCTCAATGAATGCGGGGTTGTGCTCCGTCAGCAATGCAGATACCTGCTCGAAAAAGGTCTGAAACTGGTACCGGCCTTCGAGCAAGTCGGTGGCCAGCTCTTCCATGCCCATCTCCGGGATGTGCTCTTCCCCTAGCTCGGGCAAGACGTTCGAGATATAGTCGGCGAAGACTTTGTTGGGAGAAATGATAAGAATGTCCTTCGCCGCAATGGTTTCGCGGTAGCGGTACAGCAGGAAGGCGATTCGGTGCAAGGCAATAGACGTTTTGCCCGAACCCGCCACTCCCTGAATGACCATGACCGGGGCCGTCTCGTTGCGAATCACCGCGTTTTGGTCGCGCTGGATGGTCGCGACGATGTTCTTCATCTTGTCGTCCGACGACTTGGCTAGTTCGCGTTGCAGCACGTCGTCGTGAATGTTCACGCCGTTTTCAATCATGAACTCCATGCGGCCGTCCCGGATTTTGTACTGCCGCTTCAGGTCGATGCGGCCCTTGATGGTACCGGATGGAGTGAGGTAAGACGCTTCCCCCAGCTCGAAATCGTAGAACATAGAGGAGATGGGCGCGCGCCAATCGTAGATCAGGTTTTGGCGCTGCCGCTCGTCCAAAAACGAATATATCCCGATGTACACCGGGGAGGCCACCTGGTTTTGGCCGACGAAATCAATGCGGCCGAAGTAAGGCGACTGGCCTAGCTTCAGGAGTTTGCGCTTTCTGGCAACGGCAGCTTCACCCGTGAAAGCCATGCGGTTAATGGACTGGCCGGCCGCCACCATATCGGCATCGTCCATGCCCGACTGGTGCTCGTGGATGTACTGCTTTTTCTGCCGGAGTTCGTCGGAAAACTGCTTGACAGAGTCGTCCACCCGTTTGATGGCCAGGGTGAGTTGCTCCTTGATTTCTTCCAGGTATTCTCGTTCGTCTTGCTCTGTTGCGTTCATCCCTTGCAGCTCTTGAAAAAGGACCTCAAAGGTGCCATCAAATTCCGGTCTGCAGAAGTGTTCCGCATATTTTATTAGGTGCGTCACCTGCTCTAGCCTACAGCGTACTCGATTTCGTGTTGCAGCCCTCCACGGAAGAACAGCTGGCGCGGGCCTTTGCTCTCCTGAGCACCACGGCCCCAAAACAGAAAAACAAGCTGAAGCTCTTAGCCGCCTGCTAGCAAGGACATCGGATGCTCCTTGCTAGCAGGCGGCTACGCTACATCGAGGCTGCTTTACGTAGAAACGGCCGCTCACTTCACACGGCTCTGCTGTACTTTCTTGTATTCCAGTCCTGGCCCATCACACGCCTGCCACGTACTGGACAGCGTGCCGTCGGCCTTGACGGCTAGGGTTTCCTTTGGCTCGGTAGTGCACGCGCCAATGAGGCTGTTGGGCGCGGCGTAGGTAAGCACCACGTACGGGCCATCCGACAAGTTCAGGTAGGAAAACGTGCCGTGCGCCTCCGCTACGTGCCCGTCTTGCTGGCGCGTTTTGGTGAACGTGCTATCGGCCTGGAAGGTGTAGGCTTCTTGCCACGGCAGGTTGGCGCCGGTCTGGACGACGTTGGGGACTTGCCCCCGCATTTCAACCAGTTGCCACGTTTGCGGATACGTATTGGCTGGCACTTGCGCCAGCTCTCCTTTTTGGCAAGAAAACAGGGTGGCCAGCAGTAGGCAGAGCACAGGTGGGTGGTTTTTCACAAGCGGAAATCAAGGATGTATGGGAAAGAGTTGGAGCACAACGAATAGGTTGCAGTGGCTACCGACCCAACTCATCCTGTGCCCCTTCGCGTAGCCCGGCCGTGGCTGGACCTAGCAGCGCTGTGCTGGTATACGCTTACCCATAATTCACCAAGTAGCGCTCTTCGTTTACGAGGTAGAGCAAGGAATCAGCTCGGACCCGGGACTACTTTACCGCAGTGGCTTCCAGCTCGATTTTCAGACAGTCATAGGCTAGCACTTTCACTTCCAGCAAGGTGCTAGCTTGTTGTATGCCGTGCTTGGTTACCCACTCGGTGAACACGTCAAAGCAGCTGAAAAGCTCTGCTGCCGACGTGGTATAGACGTTCAGCCGCACGATGTCTTGGCATTGATACCCTGCCTCCTGGATGACTTGTTCCAGATTGTGAATGACTTGAAGCAGCTGGGTTTTCATATCCGCGGTGCTGGGTTCGCCTTGCGCGTTGATGGCGGCCTGCCCGGCGCAGTAGAGCGTGCTAGTTGCATGTTTGATTTCAACGGCTTGGGCATAGCCCACTTTTTCCTGCCATTGCCACGGGTTAACGACTCGCTTTTCCATTGGGGTTGCTTGCATGATTGAGATGATAGCACGCCATGGCTGCCATGGCTGCTAGGTGAAATTCATACCCCAAAATTCCGTGCAAAACCCCGCTGCGGCGCGTGACGTGCCGCACGATTATCGTGTGATGTAGGTCACACTAAGCAGTAAGCCGGCTTAGCGTTTCACGAGACACGCCCAGGTAAGAAGCCAGCAAGGTTTTAGAAACCCGTTGTCCCAGCTCGGAGTACTTGCGCAGCAGCTGTTCGTAGCGCGCTTGAGCGGAAGTGGTGAGCAACGATAAAAGCCGTTGCTGGGCGGCAATGGCCCCTAACGTCGCTTTTTGCAGGAAGAAACGCGCCAACTGGGGCAGTTCAGCGCAGAGCGTGTGGTAGTCTGCCAACGACAAGCAAAGCACCGTGGTATCTTCGAGGCACTCCAGCGAGAGGGTGGCGGGCGTTTGGGTGTAATAGGCTTGCAGGTCGCTTTCCCACCAGTCTTCCATGGCAAAGGCAAGCAAATGCGGCTTACCAGAAGCATCGGTATACACCAGCTTCAATAGCCCCGACACCACAAAATAGTTGTACTTCACTGGCTCGCCTTCTTGAACCAGAAACTGGTGTTTCTTGAACCGTTTCAGGGTGAAGCGCGCCAGCACAAAGGCAAACTCGTCATCGGTGAGCGAAACTACTTTTTCCAGATGCTCCCGAAGTTGTTGTTGCATTTTCTCTACGAATAAGTGCCCAGGCGGAAGGCCGTAACGAATGTACTGGCATGTGCTGCTCAGGGCATGAAAGTATCTCGCCCGCGTTAAACTTCCACCCAACCACCTTGTCCAGCCAAAGAGCTTAGCCCTAATGGAAGAAGCCGTAATAGACAAGCAGAACCCATGGCCCTACTTTATCCGTTACGGCTTCCCCTAAAAACCAAAAGCTTACAAACTGAATATGCTGGCTATTCCCTCTGATAAGGTGGCCGGTTTGCGGCCTAGTAGCTGCTCTAAATCCGAGCTTACTATTTCTTCCTGGCCGTGCTTGATATCGGTCATGAAGCCCACAATGCGCGGCACCACCACGGCGGGTACGCCCCGGCCCGCCAGCTGCTTCTCGAATTCGGCGGCTTCCACGGGGGTGTAGGCCACTGGTTTTCCAGAGAGCGTAGTTAAGGCGGCCGCAACATCATGGAATGAATACGCTTCGCCACCCGTGAGGTAGTAGGTGTTGTTGGCGCAAGTATTTTCCAGCAGGGCGTGCGCAATGGCTTCGCCCATTTCGCTGCGCAAGGCAAAGGCTACCTTGCCCTCCCCGGCTGGCAAGATAATGCCGGTGGCCAAGACCTGCGGCCCCGTGAACTGCGGCAGGGCTTCCATGTACAGGATGTTGCGGAACAGCACGTAGGGCAAGCCGCTGGCCTTGATATAGTCTTCGGTTTGGAAGTGCCTTTCCATCAACTGGTTGGTGAGCGTGCTGGGGTCTTTCAGGGCGCGGCTGGTGTAGGCCAGGCACTGCACGCCGGCCTGGCGGGCGGCGTCCACCACGTTGTAGTGCTGTTGGAGGGCGTCCGCTTCACCGCCGCCCGAAATCAGCAGCACCTTCGTGACGCCCTCCATTGCCCGGTCCAGGGAAGCCCGGTCGCTGTAGTCGCCCACGCGGATGTGTATGCCTTGAGCGTGCAAGTCAGCGGCTTTATCGGCATCGCGGACCAGGGCCACCAGGTGGTGGGGGCTGGTTGTAGCGGCTAGGGTTTGCAGCACGGCTCGGCCAAGGTGGCCAGTGGCACCAGTTATCAAAATCATACAAACAGTCTTATCAAGTGGAACAAAACGCTGCAATAGCACCCTCCGCCACCTGCTGCACGGCCGATGAGCAAGTAGTGGAGCACCTGCTATTGTATGAGCAAAGTTCCTCGCTGGCCCGCACGAGCGACATGGCCAGAAGACGGTAGAGTTTGGCTAAATGGCGGGAACTGCCAGCGCTACGCTTGCTTGTAAGCAGTAGGCGAAAGGCCGGTGCTCTTCTTGAAAAACCGGCTGAAAGCAAACTGGTCGGTGAAGTGCAGCTCGTTGGCTATCTGAGTCATTGGGAGCGTGGTGGTTTGCAATAGCGCTTTGGCTTGCAAGACTACGGCTTCGGTTATCAGGTCGCTGGCCGTTTTGCCGGTTACTTCCCGCACCATTTCGGTTAGGTACTTCGGCGAGACGCAGAGCTTGTCGGCGTAGAACGTTACGCTGCGCGCCGACGCGCTGTGGGTGTGGAGCAGTTGCTTGAACTCGGTGGTTAGTCCCTGGCTCCGAGGATGCGCCACGGCTGGCGGAGCGGGTTGCTGCTCGTATAGGCCGCTTATTTCGTACAGCAGCCCGTTGATGATGTTTTTGACAATATCCCGGCGGTTGGCGTGTGGGGTGCGGTATTTCTGCTGCAGAAAACGAAAAGAAGCGGCAATGTTCTCCGCTTCCGGGTCAGTAAGCGGCAGCACATACGCCGACGGGTTCAGCAAAAAACCGAGCTTGCCCACGTGCGCGTTGTTGGCAGTGATAAAGTCGCTGGTGAAAAACACCGACAGCGTTTCGTAGTCGTCGGAGATACGCGTCCACTGCTTGATGATGTTAGGCGTGACGACCACCAGGCAACCAGGCCCAACCACCGAGGTTTGCAGATTAACTTGTAGCTCGGCCGTTCCGCGCAAGCAAAGGCTGATTTTGTAGTAGTTGCTGCGGTACGGCAGATCGATGGGGGCCGCTGCGCGTCCACTCCCGCCAGCACAAGGCTCCGGGCAGAACACCTCGGTTGCCACCTCATCGTGGTGGGCAAACATGTGCAGCTGGTACGTCGGAATCTGGTTGTTCATGGCGCGCGGGTGGCAGGCGAAAGCAGGAAGGCAAGGCAGAAGTGCTAGCGGGGCCAGCGTGAGGCAACCAGTAGCAAGGAAAGCGCCGTAGCAAAAGCCACGGCGCTTTCAGGCTCAAGACAAAGGGCCAATGGCATCGTAAATCACAACCTTCTCCCAATACTGCGCATACTGGGTGCGAAACTCGTCGTGAATGGGGTCTACCTGATAGCTCTCCTCATCGGCGGCACTATCGAACAGGCACAACCAGGAGTAGGTGTAGCTGCGCTCAATTACGTCGCGGGTGGTGGCGGCTGGGGTGCCAATATGCGCTTGTTTAATGGAAGAAATGCGCTGCATACTCTGCAGTCCTTTCAGCAGTTGGGCTTTGTCGGCGTCGGTGGCCGTGGCGGGCATGTAAAACAGAACGTGGTGCACAAAGAGCTGAGGCTGTGAGGCGTCCATAAAGCGTTTAGAATGTTGAGAGTATAAGTGCGTTAAACAGAAGTTGGCTGCTATGCCTATCCAGTTATTCGCGAGTAATATGGGTAAATATCATAAATAAGGGGGCGCACCTACTTTTTTCCAGGGACGCATTTGCTGCTCAGTGTACCCCTAGCCCGGATACGGAAGGGTCTTAGCCAAACCGGTAAAGCAACAGGGCGGCCCCGCGGGGCCGCCCTGTTGCTTTACCGGTTAACCAGTTACTGACTGTTTGCTTCCACCGACCTCAGTGGCTGAACTTGTTCTGTGCTTTTAGGGCCGGTATGGCTTGCCCAACACCAGCTTATCACCCGACAAATCCACTTCGAACAGGTGCGGGATACGGCGGTACTTGCCGTTGATATCTTTGTGGCTGTGAACGGACATCAGCCACTTGCCATCAAAGGTGCGGAACAGCATGCCGTGGCCGTAGTTGGGCGGGGTGAGCGGCTGTTTCTCTTGCACCCAGGGGCCATCCAGGGTGCCGTTTTGGGAGTAGGCCACCCCTTGGGTGTACACGTCATACACCCAACTGGTCCAGAGCATACCCAGCCGCCCGGTTGTGGTGCGGAACAACCACGGGCCATCAGTTACTTTGTTGGGGCGGTCTTGGCCGTTTTTGTCTTTCTCCCGGCTCCAAGGCGATTCGCTGGCGCGAAACAACACCTTGCCGGTTCCTAGCGTGCCACTCAAATCGGGCTTCAGCGCTATCTTCTCGATGGTCCCATCCAAGATTTGTAGCCACTCATGGCAATAGATCAAATAGGGCTTCCCGTTTTTGTCGATCCAGAAGGTCCCATCCAGGGTGAGCTTGTTGGCCGGCAAGTAATTCGCGCCGTTGAGTGGGGTGTAGGGCCCTTCGGCCGTGTTGCTGGCCAAGACGTGGCTGGCTCGCCGTTCCAGCGCAACTCCCTGTACGGTGTCCACTTTCAGGTCGCGGTTGGTGAACGTGGCGAAATAGTAATACTTGCCTTTGAACGAATGGATTTCTGCGGCCCAGATCATGGGCTTGGGGCCCATCCAAGAACGTGGATCGGGCTTGGCTACTTGGTACGGGCCTTCCCACCGCTTCAAATCAGGACTCTTCCACAACAGCCCGCCCGTGCCCGTCATGTAGTATTGGCGGCTTTTCACATCGGCCAGAATGTACGGGTCGCTTAATCCTATGGAATCCAGCGGGATATTCTTCCGGACAACTGGCGGCGCTGCTCGCTGTGCCACTGCCAGCACGGGAAACGACAAACAGCTTACCAGCAACAACCACCTGTTTTTCATCGTGTAGCGCGTGGGGAGTAAGAATGTAAGAATAGTCGGGGGCTGTGCAGGCCCAGAAGGGTTTCAGCACACCCAACTGCTTGTTCAGGCTTGCGTTTCTAGCACAGCTACTGTCAGCAGATACGCCTGATAAACCCACCTTTACTTCGCCTGCGAGCTAAAATCGGCGTTTCCAACTCGTAGAGGCCGTAACGGTTTACTGAGGGCAGCAACAAACTTCCGTGGGGCAGGCAATGCTATTTATCGAGGTAGCGGTACATCTCACTGGCGGCCAGCAGAAAAGCTCCCACTCCGAAGTTAGACGTCGAGCTCTTGTCTACTACCTGGCCGGGAATGGCTTTCTCGCCGATGGGCTGCACGTAGCCGAGGGTGCCGTCGGGCTGTAAGGCCGTGGTGGTGAGGTAGTGCCAGGCTTTTTGCACTGTCGGCAGGTACTCACTTTTTTTCAGTACGCCGTTGTTGATGCCCCATAGCAAACCATAGGTATAGAAAGCGGTGCCGCTGGTTTCCGGGCCGGGGGCGTGCTGCGGGTCGAGCAGGCTGCGCGTCCAGTAGCCTTCGGGCTGTTGCGAGGTTTTGATGGCAGCCGCTAACCCCTGGTACTTGCTTAAGTACTCGGCGCGGGTTGGGTGGTTGGGGGGCAGGTCTTCAAGCACTTTGGCCAGCGCCGCCAGTACCCACCCGTCGCCGCGGGCCCAGAAGTCCTTTTTGCCGTTCACCGACTTGTGCTGGGGGTACACGTATTTAGCGTCGCGGTAGTAGAGGCCGGTTTCGGGGTCGTGCATGATGCTGTTGGCATAGCTGAAATACTCCTGCATCTTGCTCAGGTACTGCGGGTTTTTCGTTACGCCGTACAGCTTGGTCATCACCGGCATCACCATGTAGAGGCCGTCGGCCCACCACCAATAGTCGTTGCGGTCAGTGCTCATTTCGTACTCCATCACCTCGCGGGCCCGGGCAATACGCTCCGGCTCCGGCTTGAGGGCATACAGGTCGATGTAGGTTTGGAAGCACACCTGCCAATCGCCAAACAGCACGTATTCAGGCGTTTCGCCGTACTTGTACTTCCAGTTGGCTTTATCGTCGGAGGTGGCGCCTTTCCACTGGTTGTGCACGGCCCAATCCTCGGCATACTGGCGGTACTTCTCGTTTTTCGTCACGGCGTACGCGGCCATGTTGCCGGTTTGGTAGGCGGCCTCGTCCCAAAACGAACGTACCTGCGCCGGGTGCCCAGCCTGCCAGTGGTCGTTTACTTTGGTGAGTAGCGCCAGCACTTCGGCTTGCTTGGGCTGCGTGAATTGCACGCTGGAGCCAGCAGTTTTCTGGGAGGTGGCGCAACTAGTGCTTAGCAGGCCGGCAGCAGCCAGCAAGGCGATGCCCATCAGGCGTTTGTAGGTTGTCATGGCTGAAGTGGGGCGTGTGTCAATTTCACTGGCTGGATGCCGACGTGTGGTTGTGCAGACACCTTGCTACTCTGGTGATTCGCTTTTCATTATGGGTTCCGGCGTTAGGGCCGAACTGACGAAGCCGGACGCTTGATTCTGGTGGGCTTTACGACCTCGAAAACATCGACTGGCAGGATGTTGCCTTGGGCGTCGAAGCGCATGGGCGAAAGGCAGGTTTCGCGGTTGTAGCCGTTGCCGCCCGGGATACGGAAGCGGTGATAGGCCATCACCCATTGGTCGGTGCCGGGCACTTGCAACACCGAGTGGTGGCCGGCGCCTTTCACCACGCCTTTGCCCTTCAGCACCGGGTTTTTCTCGGCTTTCGTGAACGGGCCCATTGGTGAGGTGGCCGTGGCGTAGGCCACGGAGTAGCGCGGGTCGCGGGTGTCGTACTCGCTCCACATCAGGTAGTACTTACCTTGGCGCTTGAACACGAACGAGCCCTCGTTGTAGCCTGGCGGCTTGAACTCCACCACGGCCGCTGGGTCGAAGGATACCATGTCGGCGTTGAGTTTCACCACGTGGCACTGCCCCTGTCCCCAGTAGAGGTAGGCCGTTCCGTCATCATCCACCAGCACCATCGGGTCGATTGTCTGGCCCTGGAAAGCACCTTTGGCTATCAGGGGCTTGCCTAGCGGATCTTTAAAGGGGCCGGTGGGCTTGTCGGCTACGGCCACGCCAATGTTGGCATCGGCCGAATAATAGTAATAGTACTTGCCGCCTTTAGTGGCAATGGCTGGCGCCCAGGCGCGGGCTTTAGCCCAGGTCAGGTCGCGGGGCAAATCGAGGATGACGCCTTCCTTCTTCCACGTTTTCAGGTCCGGCGACGACCAGCAAGTAAACGCCGTCGACATCCATCCCTCCGTCCCGTCGGTGGTGGGGTATAAGTAGTAGGTCTGCCCATAGGCGGCAATGTGCGGATCGGCGTACACGCCGGGCAGCACGGCGGTGGGTGCGTGCAGGGTGTCCGCAGGCAACGACCGTTGTGCCTGACTGGCGACGATAGGCCAGCTACTGAGCAGCAGCGGCAAGAGAAAACGAATGCGCATCACAAAATTTAGGTTGATTACACGCTACGGATGTGCGGCGCCGACCATTAGCCGGACAGGTTCCCACGCCAGCCCAGCCATTCCTTCCGAAGAAGCGCAGCATCTTCTTTCTGCCTAGTGCGCCCATCCCCATTACGATGGGCGCAACCCAAGTCCGGATGCTACGGCCGACGCCGCACAGTACGTAGTGTATGGTATTGGTAGCCAGTTGCTACCTGAACGTCACTGTTTTTTGCCTACTGCCTGTTCAGCCACTTTTACTTCAGCTTCCAGTCTGCGTAGAACTTCTGGAGGGTGTAGAACGCCTTTTTTCGTTCGCCACGGTCGGAAATCAGGCCTTTGCGGTTCCAATAGTCCTGAATACCGGGTAGGGGGCGGCGGGGTGAGCGGAAATCGGCCAGGATCCAAGGGGTGACGCCGCGCAGGAAAGGAATGCGCTTGATCATGGCCAGTTGGTGCTGGTAGAAGTTGTCCTGGAACTCCTCGGTGAAGCGGGCCGTGGCTGCACCGTGCATACCCGCCACGCAGTCGGCGCCGGTTTCGCTGATGATAAGGGGCTTGTCGTAGGTGGTTTTCCAGGTTATGTTGTCGCAGTCCTCGATTTTGCGGCTGTACCACCCGATGTACTCGTTGCAGCCGAGCACGTCGAGGTACTGGCCCAGCGGGTCGTCAATCATCATGGTGTTTTCGGTGGCGTTGTGCACTTCCAGCGCAGCCGTTATCAGGCGGGTATTGTCGAGCTGGCGGGCCGTTTCGATCTGGCTCTTCAGGAAGTTGAGGCGGCTGTCGCTGAGCGGTGTTTCATTGGCCATCGACCAAAGCACCACCGACGCCTTGTTTTTGTCCCGCGTAATCATCTCGGTAAGCTGCTGCTTGGCATTAGCCAGCGTAGCCGGATTAGCCCAATCGATGGTCCAGTACACCGGAATTTCCGACCACACCATGAGGCCCATCTTGTCGGCCAGGCGGGTCATGTTTTCGTTGTGCGGGTAGTGCGCTAGGCGCACGTAGTTGCAACCTAGTTCCTTGGCCCAGCCGAGCAGGGTTTGGGCGTCTTCCATGCTGTAGGCGCGGGCGCCCCGGGTCGGCATTTCTTCGTGAATGCAGATGCCTTTGAGCAGCACCGGTTTCTTATTGAGCAGAATATCAGCGCCTTTGGTTTCGATGCTGCGGAAGCCAATTTCATCTTCCACAGTTTCGCTGCCGCTCGTAATCTGCACCTTGTACAGCTTCGGACTCTCCGGCGACCATAGTTTAAGTTTGGCATTGCTCGTCAGCTTCACCATGCCGCTGGCGTCGGGGGTGCCGGAGAGCTTCACCTTGGCTTCCGGAATGCTGACCGTGACGGGTTGGGGGCTGGTGCCGTTGGTTTTCACCCACACATCCAGCTTGTTGAGGCTGCCTTTGGCGAGTTGCACGGTGTAGTCTTCCACAAAGGTGGCGGGCACTTCCACCAGCTTCACGTCGCGGGTGATGCCGCCGTAGTTCCACCAGTCGGTGTTGGGCGTAGGCACGGCTTCCTTTAGGCGCTTGTCGTCGGCCTTCACCACTAGAAAGTTGCCTTTCTCCTGCAGCAGGTCCGTGACTTCCATGTTGAATGGCGTAAAGCCCCCTACGTGGCGGCCGATTTTCTTGCCGTTGAGGTACACATGCGCATCGTAGTTGACGGCGCCAAAGTGCACAAACACGCGGTTGGTGGCGGCTTTCTTGGCGTAGTCAAAGGCCTTCTTATACCAGATAGTGCCTTCGTAGAGCTTCAAATCCTCCCGCTGCGAGTTCCAGTCGGAAGGCACATACAGCTCATCGGACATATCGAAGTTGTACTCGACCAGTTCCGTGGCATCCTTGGCCTTGCGGTCTTTGAAGAAGCCGTTCGGGTCTTCGGTCATGCGGTAGCTGAAGAAGCCCGTTTCGTAGGGGTCGACGATGATTTTCCACTTCCCATTCAGGCTAGTGGTAGCCCGGTGGTCGATGTTGGTGATAAGGCTGGCCGTTTGAGCAACCGTTTGGCCCCAACTGAAGCTTAGCAGCGCTAGCAGTACACTGTATATCCTTGCTTTCGAGGAATGAGAATTCATTGAGTCCGACTTGGTGTAAGAAAGTAAGTAGCCCCTACACACCTCTTCCGAGAGAGGGGTGCCAGATGAGCAGTTGAAGGAACACGCGCCCCGCTTCCGGAAGAAAACGGGGTAGGATCTTCAAGTTTAATTGGTGCGGCGGACTTCGCCGTCGGTTTTTACTACTTCCAGAATGGGTTTTCCACGCCCACCAACTTGTCTTGCTGGGGCTCAAGCATTTCCAGCACTACTACTTCGTTGGCTCCTTTCTGCAGCCACTCCGCCGGCACGTGCAGGGGTTGCTGAGGGCCGATTTCCCAGTAGCGGCCCAAGTTGGGGCCGTTAAGCCACTCCTTTGCCTCACTGGCTCACGTCGAAATAGGTATCGGCGAGCTTGCTTAGGGTGAAGCTGCCGCGCCGGATAACCGGGGCGTTGGTGGGAGGAACTACCTTGCCTATTGCAGATAGCACGTTTCGCTACGGCCGGCAGCACGCCGGCCGTAGCGCACTGCGATTATTGCCAGTAATGTACCGTTGCTTGCCGGACCTCGGACCTGGCTCCTCACTTAGAGCCCAAGCAGAGCTAGAAGGATTTGCTTCAGCCTCGAAGCTAAGACATGCAGCAGGCTGCTACCAACGAGTAGCCTGCTGCATGTTAGATTAGTACCCGTTGTTTTGACCTAGAGGAGCGTCGCTATTCAAGTCAATGGACGTTTGCGGGATAGGCAGCAGCAGATTTTTGGTGGTCAATCCCGTTACGGATGCACCGTTCAACCGCAACGTACGCTCCACCAGGGTGCCGGTGCGGACCAGCGTGATACGGCGTTGCTCTTCCCCAATCAGCTCACGCGCCCGCTCATCAAGAATGAAGTCGAGCGTCATTTGGCTGGCCGTTACCTGAGGGGCTTGCGCGCGGGTGCGGAGCGCATTGACGCTAGCAGCCGCTTCGGCCAGCTTGCCTTGCTTGAACTGCGCCTCCGCCAGCAACAGGTACGTTTCGCCCAGGCGCATCATGGTAATGTCCTTAATGGTGCCGAAGCCAAACGTGTCGGCGGGGTCGAACTGGTTCCACTTGGTAGTGTAGGGCGTGATGTTGTAGATGGTATCCGAGCCCGACAACCCCGTCACGCGCCGGCCGAAGGTAGCCGTTTGGGTGGGGTCATTGTAGTAGAAGCGCCGCTTGAGGTTGTACTTCGAGTTGCGCATGTCGGGGGTGGTATACAGCCGATAGTCCACCCAGTTGCTGAGGCGCAACCGGCCCAGGCCGCGGCCCCCGAGTGAGTCGGCCAACGCCATGCCTTTAATGTTATAGTACGCGGGCACCCACATCCGCCGCTGCTGGGCGTTGGTAGTACCGCCGGGCACCAACAACTGTTGCTCGATTCCCCAGATAACCTCGGTGTTGCCTTGGCTACGGCGTTGGTTGCCAATTACAAACATGTCGGAGAAGTAGTCGCCGGGCTGCATGGAACGCACGCCGTAGCGGGCCGAAACGAGCCGGTACAGCCCACTCGAAATAACGGCTTGCAGCTGTGCTTCGGCCAGCGCGGGCTGGTTCATACGCAGGTACACTTGCCCCAGAAGCTGCTGCGCCGCTGCTTGGGTGATGCGCCCCGACGCGGCCTTGTTGGCCAGAAACAAATTCGGAATAGCCGTTTTCAGGTCTTCCGCAATGAAGTCGTTGACCGTGGCGACGGGGCTCCGCGTGAAGTCGGTGCGCGGCGAGCTAACCGGAACGTCAATCAGCGGAACGTCGCCCCATAGCGTGGCCAAGAAGTCGTAGGCATAGGCCCGGAAGAAGCGGGCCTCGGCGCTGATCCGGTTTTTGTATCCCTGCCGCAGCGTAGCGGGCGCCGTAGCCGTGCCCTGGATAATCTGGTTGGCGTTGTTGATGGTGCGGTACGCCCAGCTCCACATAACAGCAGAGGCTTGGTCTTGCGAGTTGAGCAGCGTGTAGTTGTAATAGGGTATTTCGGCGCCCTGCACCTGACCGGGAATGGCTACGTCGGTGCCGAGCTGCATCATACCAAGCAAGCCTTGCTCGTCGGAACGGGTGTACTGCTCGCGCACCACCGACTGTAAACCCGCCATGGCCGCTTCAAAGCCCAGCGAGTCCACAAGCACCACTTGCGGGGTGTAGAGCGAAGCCGGAGCTTCATCCAGGTAATCATCTTTACAAGAGCTTATCAACTGGGACGTGACCAGCAAAGCCGTACATGCTAACGCAAAACGTTTCATATGTTGAAGTGATAAAATCGGGGTGGGAGGGTTAGCGCAAGCCAATGTTGAGGCCGACCACGAACGTGCGCACAGTGGGGAAGTTGGGGTTGGAACCCGCGGTGCCGCTGTTGACGCTGGTAGTCGGGCTGAAATTGGTGGACGAGGTAAGCAGGCTGACCGGGTTGTCGATGTTGCCGGTGCCGTTGCCGAGGGTGTAGGTCTGCTCTGGGTCCCAGCCCACCCAATCGGTCCAGGTATAGAGGTTGCGCCCGCTCACGTACACCGACAGCGCGCCGAGCTTAAGTTTCTCAACCAATGGGGCCGGGAATGCATAGTTGAGCGTTACGTCCTGAAGGCGCGTGAAGCTGCCGTTGGTGGGGAAGCCGTAGCCGCGGGGGTTGATGTAGCTCAGGCCAGGCCGGTCTTGGCTCTGGTTTGCGGGCGTCCAGTAGCCTACCTCCTCCGGAATGTTCAGGCGGCCACCTAAGTCCAAGAAGTTCAGGTTGTTGTTGTTTTTGAGCACGCCCTGCACCGTCCGGATGAACACCCGCAAACTGAATCCTTTGTAGGTGAAGGTGTTGGTGATACCGCCTTGCCATTTGGGCAGCGTCGTGCCGAGGTACTTGCGGTCGAGGCTGGTGATTTGGCCGTCGCCGTTGAGGTCTTCAAACTTCAGGTCGCCGGGTTTGGCGCCGGCATCTTTGCCGGCGGGGTCTTCACCCTGCTGCCACACGCCCGTTTTCACGTAATCGTACACAGCCCCCAACGATCGGCCAATGAAGAGGCGGTTGCCGATGTCGTCGGCGTCGGTGTAGCCCAGGCTTAGCAGCCGGTTGCGGTTGCCCGAAACGTTCAGGGTCGTTTCCCAGGTGAAATCGGGAGTCTGCACGTTGGCCGTCGTCAAACTCATTTCTATCCCTCGGTTACGCACCGAACCCACGTTGTCGAGGATGGTGTTGTAGCCCGAAACAATCGGAATCTGGCGGTTGAGCAGCAGGTCTTCGGTTTTGGCATTATAGTACTCCACGGTACCCGTAATGCGGTTTTTCAGGAGTCCAAAGTCCACGGCGTAGTTGACGCTGGTGGTTTGCTCCCATTTCAGCTGCGAGTTACCGATGCGGTCGGCACGCAGGCCCGTAGCCGACACCCCGCCGTACGCATATTGCAGCAGCGCGTTGCCCGTGATGGTCTGATACGGGTTGATGCCTTCATTGCCCGTCGTGCCATACGAAAAGCGCAGTTTCAGTGTGTTCACCGTCTCCTGGTCTTTCAGGAATGCCTCGTTGGCTACGTTCCAGCCCAAGGCTAACGAAGGGAACGTGGCGTACTTGCTGGCATCGGCCCCGAACACCGACGAGCCGTCGCGCCGGGCCGTTACCGTAAGCAGGTAGCGGCTATCGTAGTTGTAGTTGAGGCGGCCCATCTGCGATACCAGCGTCCGCTCTTCGCTAAACGAGCTGATGGTGGGCGCGTTGGCCCCCGAGCCGATGCTGTTGAAGCCAATCCGGTCGTTGATGAAGCCGGTGGCCGTTTCGCTGGTTGTGAAATAGCGGTTTTGCTGCGCGCTATACAGAGCGGTTAGGTCGAAGTGGTGCTTGCCGATGGTCTTGTTGTAGAACAGCAGGTTTTCCACCGTGTAGTTCTGGCGCTCGTCGTTGATGAGCTGGGCGGTGCCGCGCAGGTCCCCGAACGGCCGGCCCGTATAGTTGGCGAAGCGGCCGGGCCGGTACGAGTACGTGGCATTCACCCGGTACTTCAATCCTTCCACAAAGGTGGGTTCCACCTCGGCGTAGCCGGTGCCGGTAAGCTGGTTGACGCGGTCCTCGCGCTGCGTGGTCAGGCCGAGCAGGGCGTTTTTAACCAGCTGCTCGGGCGGCTGCGGGAAAATAGTGTAGGTACCATCGGGGTTGAAGGGCGTGGCATACGGGCTCAGCACCTGCGCCAGACTCAGGTCGGCGCGGCCGCCATCGTCGTTGGACGTGGAGTAGAACGAGGAAGTACCGATGCGCAGCCAGGGCGTTAGCGTGGCATCAATATTCGAGCGCAAGCTGATGCGCTGAAACTGGTAGCCCTTGATGATGCCCTTCTGCTTGAAATAGTCGCCCGATACAAAGTACTTCACGTCTTCGGTACCACCCGAAATGGATGCGTTGTGGTCTTGGATAGAGCCTTGCTGCTGAATCAGGTCCATCCAATCGGTGGTGCGGCCGGCATTGTAGTTTTCTACCTCCCCAATGTTGGGCACCGGCGTCAGGTTGATGCCGCGCTGCCGGGTAAACTCCTGCCACTTTTCAGAAAACGCCGGCCCATCCAGCGGGTGGAGGTTGTTGACCATGTACTCGGGTCCGCCGTAGCCGTTGTAGCGAATCTGGGGCTTGCCCGATTTGCCGCGCTTGGTGCTCACCAGAATTACCCCGTTGGAGCCCCGCGTTCCGTAGATAGCCGTCGAGGAGGCATCTTTCAGAATCTCAATGGAGGCAATGTCGTTGGGGTTGATGTCGTTGAGGTTGCCCGGAAACGGCACGCCGTCCACCACCAAGTAGGGGTTGGTGCCGGCCGTAATGGAGCGCACCCCCCGAATCTGAATGTTGGGCTGGCTGCCCGGCACGCTCGAGGGCGCCGTGATAGTCACGCCCGCCACAGCGCCTTGCAACGCTTGCGCCACGTTGGAAACCGGAATCTTCTCTAAGCGGTCCGTCGGTACCGAGGCGACGGAGCCCGTTACGTCTTCCCGCTTCTGGGTGCCGTAGCCGACCACCACCACTTCGCTCAGCGCCTGGGCGTTGGTTCGGAGCTGGACCTTGAACGAAGTGCGTCCGGCAATGGCTATTTCCTGGGGCAGGAAGCCCACCGACGATACAACCAGCGTACCGCTAGCGTTGCTCTCGGGCACCACCAGCGTAAAGCGGCCTTGGGCATCGGTACCGGTCCCAATAGTAGTGCCTTTCAGGACCACGGTAGCACCGGGCATTCCTTCGCCTTTGTCGTCGGTTACCTGCCCACTGATGGTGACATCGGCAACGGTGGAGGAAGGGAGTGGGGCAGTAACTGAACTGCCCGGAACGGGGGCCGCAAGCACAACTTGCAAGGGTACCAGCGTTCCGCAGAAAAGTAAAGATTGTAGCCTCATACATGTGGAAGCTTATTTCCGGTTGGGTCGGAAAGAGGTGGGAAAAATGGGAACAAAACGATACGTCGAAAGTAGGTCTTCCCACGGGCCACGGGCGGGGGAGTTTTCGCCAAAAGAGGGGGGTAAATTCTGCTACCGCTCCAACAAACCGCCCTTTTTCCTTGATAGCCCAGACAAAATACCCCTCATTATTCTTCACCCAGCCCACGGCGCTACGGTGCTGCTAGCGCAAGCTTCGGAAGTACCACCATTAGCATATTTTCTTGTAAATCACAGGCATACGAGCCGCATACACCGACCAGTGGCACCTGAAAAACACTACCACTACCGCACAAAGGCACTGTTTCCTACTCAATCGGAGGCCAGACGCAGGAGTTCATCACGCAACGAGTTCAGCAAGGTGCTGCGCGCTGGCACAACGTGGTGTGGTACCACTTACTCACCCCGTTTTCACCCAGTAACTCCTCCCTCCTACTAGCTCAACGGCGGAGGGTAAAAACTCTTAGTTCATCCGTTGAAGAGAAACAGCATGGGCAGGCTAGGCATGGTGGTGCCAGTGGGGTGGTCGCCCACCCGATTCATATGGGGCTAGAAAATTTCTCGCATAACAGCAAGCAGGATGGCGTCGGGTTAGCATCCGACGAATAGGCACCCCATACTTTCCTAAAATGCACCCCTACTTTCTATCGAACAGCCCCTACTATTGTGGCTGCTTGGCAAGCCCGCCAAACGCTCTGTCCGGCAGCAATTCACCGTTGGAGTTATCTTCCGCTGCCTACCTTCTGCTTTCCCACTCCCTTCCACATTGCATAGCTCTCGTTTTTCTCTTTGGTTTGCTGGTGCCTCGTGGTCTGTTGCAGAGGCTACGGCCAACGGGGCACCCGCCACGCCCGTAAGCGCTGCCCGGTCCACCGGTACCTTTCGGGCAAGCCAAGCGGGAAGCTGTCAAGTGGAAGCAACCCCAGCCATCTGTACGCTATGAAAAGACGCTCCTTTGTTGCGCGAGCCACTGCCGGACTTTCAGTGCTGGCGTTACCCTTGCCCACCTCCTGGGCAAGCGGCGCGGCTCCGGCCACCTCCCCCGCCAAAGGCTCCGACCGGGACTATTGGCTCACGACGCTACTCAAGATTGCAGAGCCCGTGTTGAAGGCAGCAGCGCAAGGCCAGCTTAAAGCCATGATGCCGGTGGAAGCCGCGCCCGGCCAGGAACAAGGCCGCCGCAAGGTTACGTATTTGGAGGCGCTGGGCCGCACGTTGGCCGGCGTGGCCCCGTGGCTGGAACTCCAGGACGTACCCGCCGCCGAAAAAGAGCGGCAACAACGCTACGCCGACTGGGCCCGGCAGGCCATCAGCCGCGGCGTAGACCCTCAGTCGCCGGATTTTCTGAACTTCACCCAAGGCGGACAGCCAGTGGTTGACGCGGCTTTTCTGGCGCACGCTCTGTTGCGGGCCCCCACGCAGCTTTGGGAGAAGCTGCCCCAAGCCACGCAGCAGCAGTTGGTTGCGGCCCTGCAAAGCAGCCGCGTTATCAAGCCGGTGTACAGCAACTGGCTGTTGTTCAGTGGTATCATTGAAGCGGCCTTGCTGAAGTTCACTGGCAGCGGCGACCTGATGCGCATGGACTACGCCATCAAGGAGCACCTGACCTGGTACAAGGGCGACGGCACCTACGGCGACGGGCCCGACTTCCATTGGGACTATTACAACAGCTACGTTATTCAACCTATGCTGCTGGATGTGGTGGGCACCTTGGTAGCGGCGGGCAAGGAAAACAAGGAGTTGCTGGAAAGACTGCGCGCCCGCGCTCAACGCTACGCTCTGGTGCAGGAGCGCCTGATTGGCCCCGATGGGTCATTTGCCGCGTTTGGCCGGTCGTTGGCGTATCGGTGCGGAGCGTTTCAGCACTTGGCGCAGGTAGTGTTGCAGCAGCAACTGCCGCCGGAGCTACCGGCCGGACAAGCACGAAGCGCCCTCACCGCCGTTATTCGGCGCACCATGGAGCCCAAAGGCACTTTCGACAGCAAGGGCTGGCTGCAAATTGGGTTGTGTGGGCACCAGCCGGGCATCGGGGAGGGCTACATTTCCACGGGCAGCCTGTACTTGTGTTCCACTGCGTTCTTGCCACTGGGTTTGCCGGCCACGGATGCCTTCTGGGCCAGCCCCGCCCAAGACTGGACCGCTAAGAAAATCTGGTCGGGCCAAGATGTCAAGACCGACCATGCCTTGTAAGATCATGCTCGTTTAGCTGCGAACAGGCTATTGGGCGGACTTTTGTTCGGCTAGGGCTTACTTGCTGGTAGTTGCTGCTGCCCTTATTCTCTTCACGTTATGGTTGTCTCTCTGTTTTCGTTTCTCGGTCCTGTTTCCTTCGCAACGCTATTCGGAGCGTTTTCGCCGCCGCAGGTTCCAGCCAAGCCTGCGCTGACCGTTACGGTACGCAACAAGCTGAATTTCGCCCGGCCCGCCGAAACCATCAGCTTGCCTTGGGCGAAGCTGCCGGCCGCAGTTCGTCAGCTGGGTGCCACCACCCTGCAAGTGCGCGACGCCGCCACCAAGCAGCCGCTGGTAAGTCAGGTGTTGGACCTTGATGCCGACGGCCAGCCCGACGAACTGTTGTTTCAGACCGATATGCCCGCCAAGGGCCAGAAGAAATTCACAGTAGAGGCCGGCCAACCCGCTGCCGCCGCCCCAGAACGCACCACGTTTGCTCGCTTCGTGCCGGAGCGCACCGACGATTTTGCCTGGGAAAATGACCGGGTAGCATTCCGTACATACGGCCCAGTAGCCGAACAAATGGCCGACAAGAAAGACCCAAGCGGCACGCTTACCAGCGGCATGGACTGCTGGCTGAAGCGGGTGCCCTACCCCATCATCAACAAGTGGTACGGCCGCCACGTTAATGAAAAACCGTTCGCCTACCACACCGACATAGGCGAAGGCTACGACCCCTACCACGTGGGCGGCAGCCGCGGCGTGGGTGGCACGGGCGTACTGATTGACAAGAAGCTGTACACTTCCCGAAATTTCACCAGCTACAAAATCCTAGCTGCGGGGCCTATCCGCACGGTGTTCGAGCTAACGTATGCCCCCTGGCAAGCGGGTGGCCGCACCATCACCGAAACTAAGCGCATTTCCCTGGACCTCGGCTCCAACCTGACGCGCTTCGAGCAACACATGTCAGCCGATACGCCCCTACCCAACTGCACCATCGGCCTGACGCTGCACGAGCAGAAAGGCGAGGTGCAAGCCGACCGCAAAGCCGGGTGGTTTCGGTATTGGGAGAAGATTGACGACTCGTATCTGGGCACCGCTGTGGTGGCTGAACCGCGCTACATCACTGATTACCAAGACCACCGCACCACCGAAAAAGACCAGAGCCAGTTGTGGATAGTTACCAAGCCTACTCAAAATGTGGTAGTGTTCTACTCGGGGTTTGGTTGGCAGAAAAGCGGGCAATTCGCTTCCGCTGCCGCCTGGGACGCTTACCTCGCCAACTTCACCCAACGCCTGGCCTCGCCCCTACAAGTGACCATGTAGTAGGTGCTCACCGAGCACTAACTCGCGCTTGTTGAATTACTGCACACAAGGGTTCACCTATTCATTACCGGGCTTCAACCTGGGCTTTTCGGCCGTGTTTGTAGCAGCAAGCACTCACCCGCTCACTTCCTTGCAGTGCCCTGCTTGCTTGTAGCCTGCAAGGCCCACTAGACGACGAAGCAGCTGCACCAACAGTGAATAGCCCAGAGTTCATTGCCCATCCACTGAGGCGTCGTCTGGTTTTTAGGGCATAGCACCCTTAAGCACAGCTTGCACTCTAGCCAGGTTGCCACTGCCTCGTCGGGTTGCTTTCTAATCTCGCTAGTTCGATGAAGAAGCTGGTGTCGTACTGTTCCATGAGTTTCGTGGCCGCTTAACGCTACTGCCAGGCACTACATACACTCCTAGTTTCTATCCGTTAGCTGGCCATCGGGGCAGAGCCAGACGGCTGTTCTTAGTGTTTAGAACCAACTTTCAACCATCATTTAGGATGGCACACGGGCGAAGTAAACGCCGTTAGCAGGTAACTACAGAACAGTACTCCCGCTGGGCACCTGCTTCTTTGTGCTATACATCCTTTCTTCCGCCCTATGAAAGTTCTTCTCGCACTACTTCCTATTGTGTTAACCGCTTTTTCACTGCCTTTCCGGGCTGAAAGTCCACGCACAGAAGTAGCCGCGCCCAAAGAATACGTCATCACCCAGTTCGGGGCGGGCACTGATAGTACTCAGCTCAACACCCAGGCCATTCAGCGCACCATCGACAAGGCTAACGCTGATGGTGGAGGCACAGTGGTTATTCCGAAAGGTGTGTTCCTGAGCGGAGCGTTGTTTTTCAAGCCCAACACGCAGCTACGCTTACAGCAAGGCGCGAAGCTAAAGGGCTCTGATCGAATTGCAGACTACCCGCTGGGCCCGTCGCGCATGGAGGGCCAGAAGCTGGATTACTACGCGGCCCTGGTTAATGCGTACCAGGTGAACAACTTCCGCATAACTGGCCCCGGTACCATCGACGGGAACGGGCTGCGGTTCTGGAAAAGCTTCTGGGCGCACCGGGATTCCATGCAGAAACTCGGCAAATCGTCCACCAATTTAGAGGTGCATCGGCCCCGGCTGCTCTTTATCTGGGGCTGCAATAACGTGGCCATCGAGAAAGTGAAGCTGCACAATGCTGGCTTCTGGACCACGCACCTGTATCAATGCAACAACGTGCTAATAGAGGGCTGTGATATTCGGTCGCCTTTCCGGCCGGTGAAAGCGCCCAGCACCGACGCCGTGGATATTGATGTGTGCAAGAAAGTGACCATTCGTAATTGCTACATCTCGGTGAACGATGATGGGGTGGTAATGAAGGGCGGCAAGGGGCCCAACGCTCAAAACCTACCAGAAAACGGCCCGATAGAAGACGTTTTGGTGGAGAACTGCACGTTCGGGGAAGTGCACGCAGCCATGACTTGCGGCAGTGAGTGCATTAACGCCAACCGCATCACCATGCGCAATTGCAAAGTGGAAAACGACCGGCCTTTACTGCTGTTCAAGATGCGGCCCGATACCTACCAGGTATACGAGAACATCACCATTGAAAACGTAACCGGCCGCTGCGGTACTATCGTCACGCTTTCGCCTTGGACCCAGTTTTTCGATATGGCGGGGAGCACCAAAAAACCCTTCGGCACTATCCGCAACATCACCATCTCCAACGTCAAAGTGAAGTGCAAGCAGTTCGCCGTATTGAATGGTAACCCAACCGATAAGGTTGACAACATCACCTTCAAAAACGTGGATGCCACGGCCGAAACAGTGGCTTTCCCTAACAAGTACCCGGAAGTGAAATTCAAAGACGTCACCCTGAACGGAACTCCCTTAAAGGCTGCAAAAGCAGAAGGTCCAGTGGTAAACCCCTTGAAGCCAGACTAGAGCGCTACCACACTTCTACAGCCCCAACGCACGCGCGTCACAAGCAAAGCCCCTCTGCCAGGGGCTTTGCTTGCTTTTAGCACATCAGAACCTCAAAGGGCTCTACACCCGCACAGTTACCAACGACCCTGTTTCGTCTTCGATGCAAGAAGCTTAGCTAGCCGAACCTTGGGAGAATGTCAGAGCAGGTATAGTTTACTATTTATTGGCGTGGTGAAGTGCAGGTGCATGTCACTATTTGGGCACTTCACACACTAATAGCTTACTGTCTATGTGGGCAGTTGCTTGGCCCAAAGAGGCAGCTCTTATTATTATAGTTATATTATCTTACTATAATACCAGTCGCAAAACAAAGCCGTTTGTCCTTTTATGTGGCTTAGGTTGCGCCGAAATTTGATGGCATAAACGCCATCAATTCGCTACCACCTACCTATTTGCTCGCCTCGTGGAACTCACTGCTCTCGCTCTATTCTTAGCTGCTACTCCTCAAGCCTTACAGCCACTGCCCGACTACACTACCCTTGATGGCACGCCAGTTTCGCACAGCGTTGGGTCTGCCGCCCTACGCAATGGCCACGCTGTGCTAATAGGGGAATTGCTGGTAGGCACTTTCGCTGCCGCTTCCTCTTCGGCAGCATTGCTATTTGCTGCTTAGAAAGCGCAAGGAAATTCAGCGTTAAATAGTTTTTTGCTAGCTGACAGCTTCCGTGTGCGGTTGCTGGCAGCTACGCAACCACTCTTGCGCTTCCTCGACCGTGTGAAAAATCTGCAACTCCACGGCCCCCGTTACGGGCTTAGGGAATGCCAGCGTAAGCGCGTCCACGCGCGTATCGGCCTGCACGACGTGGGCTATGTAGTGTAAGCCAATCTGGAGGGCGTGAGGCAGCCACGCCTGCTGCAACCATTCCACGGAATCAAACCAGGGACCTTGCAGCGCTACGTTGTCATTGAGCAAGTACGGGCAGTGGAATGGCTCGGCGTTGGTCAGGTAGTTTTCGGCCCCTCGCATGGCTTCTAATGGATCCACATATCCTCGCCACGTGGCGCGTAACCAGCCCTCTTTTTCTTCGAAAGTGAGTGTACAGCGGCTTCCGTCAGAGTCGGGCAGCAGGTGAATCAGCATAGTAAATCTGAAAGCGGGGAAAAACTAGTTTGTGTGGGATGCAAGCTGCATCAGGAGTTTGCACTAAGAGCAATACTGCCCCATGGGGCTGGTGCCCTGTTGGCGCTCAACCAGGGAAATACGTAGCTCAATGGGACATTCACTTTGATTGTGCCAGAAACCATCGGCTGCAAAGCCACGCAGCACCGAACAAAAGGCTTCGACACGCATCAAAAAAGCTGGAAGAGTACGCCACAAAGTTGCTCGACTGCAGGAGGGTTAGCAAGGAGAAGAATACTGAATTGTTTCCGCTATAAATACGGACCACATCCACGACCATTTTTTCAGGCAGCCTCTCCCAACAAGGTGGCTCCTTACGTCGCCTAGTATCTACTAGGCCCAACTTCTTCCCCGAAAGGTACTCCTTTACCTGCATGCGCGCCAAGTGTTACTGTTGCGCTTGCCAACGCAAGGACGGCAGCCGATCTTCGAGCCATGGATCCGCTGCTCTCTTATTCAACTCTAAACGAAGGTGCTTCCCTTACTTCCGAAGAGCTTACCCAACTTAATACCCACTCTCTCCCCGACCTCAGCGTTGCGCCAGAATCGGACCTGTATCAAGTGTTCTATCAAAGCCAAGCAGCCCCCTTTTTACCAACCTTACAGCAACTGCGCGCCATTCTTGACTGGTCGCGTCCCTACAACGCCGCCCACCAGATTACGGGGTTGCTGCTGTGCACCGAAGGCCAATTTCTTCAGTTATTAGAAGGCCCTAAGGCAGAAGTATGTGCGCTGTTCGCCTCCATCAAGAATGATCGGCGGCACCGACGCGTGCGGCTTGTGCGCGAACGGGCCATCACCTGTCGGCACTTTCCGCAGTGGCACATGGGCGTTGGGTATGTATCGGCGGCCGAGCTAGCCAAGGTGGTAGCAGGCGTACAAGCCCCGGCTCCGAAACGAAATTTGCGCTTTAAAAGCCCGCACGTACAGGGGCTGTGGCAAGCCGTACGGTCGTAGTCAGGAAGCACTAAGCAGGTGCATGCTAGGGTAGCTTGACAGAACGCTCCACCAGTGCAACCCGACTACCAGTTGAGGCAAGTATCTGAAAAAGGTGGTGCCTACACCGCGTTGGCTTTGGCACCTTGTGCAACTGCTGGCACCCCTAACCGCCGAAGCCAAGCGCCCCGCAGTACGCCCAAAAATGCGCCGCCGCAACCTGGAGCGCCACGGCGTTAACGCCTCTACCCTGCCCATCGGCTACGCCCCCTGGGTTCAACTGGCAGGTAGCAAGAACAGCCAAGCGGCCCCACCAATTGTTGGTTGGTTTATCCATCGTATGCGCTGTATCCGTACTGCGTAGCTGGTGATGGTCGCTCTTTCTGGGTACCGCCTCCCTGACTTAGCAACTGTCCATGAGAAAACAACCCGCCATTCATTCCCTGGCCGTGGTCAGCGACCGGCGTACGTGTGCCCTGCTTGACAAGCAAGGCACCATGTGCTGGTACTGTCCCCAACGCTTTGACAGCAGCGCCGTCTTGTCGGTGCTGCTTGATGCCGAGCAAGGCGGTTACTGGACCGTTGCCGGTTCCGACAAGCACTTTATCAGCCGAACGTATGTCGAGCGGAGCAGCGTGCTTACCACTGAATTCACCGTTGCCGGGCAGCCTTTCTCCCTCACTGATTGGATGCCGCTTAACGAAGACTTCGCGGGCCTTTGCCGGCAGTTCTCGGTTGCGCCGGCTCCGCTTACCGTTACCCTGCGGCTCCGGGCCGAGTACGGCCTTCAGGCCACCGCAGTGGAGCTAGACTCCGCTGCTACCACCGCTCACTTCCCCGAGCTAGGGCTGTGGCTGAAAGCCTCGCATCCTCTTCAGCAAGTGGCCGATACCCTGGTATGTACGATACCAGCCGGCGCGGCGGGGTGGGCCGTGCTGACGGAAACAGCCGCCGCCGTGCCCGAACTTTCAACTGCGCGGTTGGAGGCTTCTCGCCAGCATACCCTGCACGGCTGGCGCCAGCTGGCAGCATTGCTGCCCTACGAGGGGCTGTACGAGCAAGCAGTAGTTGATTCGATTCGCGCGGTGCAGCAGCTCACCTACCAGGAGACGGGCGGCATTGTTGCGGCAGCCACCACGTCGTTGCCGGAGGTGCCGGGTGGGCAGCGCAACTATGATTACCGCTACGTGTGGATGCGCGACGTGAGCCTTATTGTCAGCGCGCTGCTGCAACTTGACGCCGTTGGGCAACCCGAGAAAAGCTTTCTTGAGTTTCTGGCCCAAGCACGCCGCGAAAACCAGCAAGTGCAGCTTACTCCCTTCTACGCCGTCGACAAAACACGACCCGCTGACTTGCACGAAATAGCCTTGGCCGGCTATGACCACAGCCGGCCGGTGCAAATAGGCAACACTGCCAGCAACCAGCTCCAACTTGATGCCCACGCCAACGTGCTGCTGGCAGCCAAGCTGCTCTACGACCGTTTCAACGAGAAAAAAGAGTGGGAGATGGTAGCGCAAGTGGCCGATTTTCTGGCTGAAAACTGGGCGCGCGACGACAATGGCATTTGGGAAGAAGGAGCTACCAAGCCCTACACTTCCTCTAAAGTGCTAGCCGCTCGCGGCTTGGAGTTTATTGCCGATTACGCCGACTCCGCTGCCCAGGCCCAACGCTGGCGGCAAGCGGCGGCGGCCATTCGTGCCTACGTCAATCAGCATTGCCTAACCGAATCGGGGGCCTATGCCGTGTATGCAGGCTCGCAGGAGGTGGACATTACGGCGGTGCAGTTTCCGCTCTGGACGTACTGTGCCCCCGACAGCCCCGAGATGCTGGCTACCGTTCGCGAAATCGAGCAGCACTGGAGCCACGACAACTTGTACTGGCGCCGGCTAGAAGAGTTTGACGCGCACCAGGAAGGGGCATTTCTGGCTGGCACTTGCTGGATGGCGCACTACTACGCCGTAGCCGGCCAGCTAGACAAAACCCAGCAGATTCTGGAAGCGGTGCTGCAGTACCAGAACGACCTCGGCTTTTTCGCGGAAGAAGCCGGGGTGGATAGCGGGGAACAGATGTTGGGCAATTTCCCCCAGACGTTTGTGCACTCGTCGTTTATCTGCGCGGTGAATGGGCTCAAGCAGGAACTGGCGGGCCAGGACAGCCGCGTACATGCGCATCACTCCTCCCGGCCCGAAGAAACCCCTGATGTGCCGGCAGCTGGTTCGCACCCAAACGAGCACTAACTGAACCGTTGTGCAAACAACATTTGGGGGTTACCAGTCCGCGCATGGTGTTTTCCGTACTCTTCCCAACAACCCAAGCGTTCCAACCTATGACAACCGACCAAAACGAACCGCGTCCGACCAACAGCGAAATAAACCCCAAGCCCATGGCGTATCCCACGAGCGAGGCGGACATGAAAGAGCAGCCCGATTGGGATATGTCGAATTACCTGCCCGCCGGCAAGCTCAAAGGAAAAGTAGCCTTGATTACGGGCGGCGACTCAGGCATCGGGCGGGCCGTGGCGTTGGCTTTTGCCATGGAAGGCGCTGATGTAGCGGTGGTCTTCCAAACCAACGCCGAAGATGCTGCCGTAGTCGGCAAAGCGGTGGAAGCACAGGGACGCAAGTTTCTGGCCATTCAAGCCGATGTACGCTCCGGCGACGCCTGCCGCGAGGCGGCCCGCCAAACCAACGCCGAGTTAGGCGCCATCAACATCCTGGTGAACAACGCGGCGTATCAGCAAGGCTACGAGCATTTCGAGACCATCCCGGAGGAGAACATTCACCGCACGTTCGATACTAATATCAAAGGGTACATCTTCATGGCCCAATCGGTGCTCCCATACATGAATGAAGGCGACTCCATCATCAACACGGGTAGCATTGCTGGGATAGTGGGCAACAAGCACCAGATTGATTATGCGGCCACCAAAGGCGCCATCCACATCTTCACCAAAAGCTTGGCGGCTTACCTCGGCGACAAGAAAATCCGGGTGAATGCAGTGTTGCCAGGCCCCATCTGGACGCCCCTCATTCCGGGCACGATGCTCAAGGAAGACCTGAAAAAGTTCGGCGACGAAACCATGCTCGGCCGGCCCGGACAACCCGAAGAGCTGGCGCCAGCCTACGTGTATTTCGCCTCGCAAGACGGTAGCTACTCCACTGGTAGCTTGCTGGAAGTGACCGGCGGAATGCCGAAAGGCGGCTGAGTAAACCACTAAACCAGTAGCGCCCAGCAAGGCCACTGAAAAGCCCTGTTACGTACCCTGATGGCGGCAATGAGCCTTACCATCGGGGTGCGCAACAGGGCTTTGGTGGTGATAAGTGGCTGCTATAGTGTCGCTTACAGGGGTTGTGTGGCCCAGGTACGGGCTTCGTCGATGGTGTTGAAAAATTGACTGGTTAGGCGAGTGTGCGGAATTGTGGTTGCCACCAACGAGGTAATGCCCATCCGATTCATGGCGTCCAACGATTCTACCGCTGCGAACCGCTGCGCGCCCATGTCGCTGAGACCCTTGAATACTAGGTCACCACTCCATTGCAAGTCGGCTTGCCGCAGCGCGCGGAGTAGTCGGTTATCGGCTATTAGGGCTCGCACGTGGTGTTGGCGGGCCAAGCGCATCAGCTCCAGGATGGAAGTCCGGAAATCGGCGCTAGGCACGAAGTCCAACCATTGCAATTCCAGCGTTTTGTGGGTGGTATGATGCAGGTGAATGCGAAGGTACTGCGTGCTAAAAAGTGTTTCCATAGAGGAGAATGAGGGCGGAGGCCAAGGTACCAAAGCTTTTTGCTGGTACGTATTAGGGCAACTTTTATTGGTTGGGCGTGGCGCACTGCTTGGTTACGCTTTGCTTGGCTTGCTCCAGCGAATCGTAGTACACGGGCTCCAATACATATTTTTCGGGTCGGGCCACGGTTTGTTTGGCGTACTGCTGGGTTGCGAGTTGCCCCAGAATGTTGTGGGAGGTGACAATGCTTACTTCCCGGAGGCCCGCCCGATACGCCTGCATGTTCCAGTCGTCGGCCAGCCACTGCTGCACCTCTTTGGAAATAGCACTCATGTTGCGCGTATCGGCAATCCAGCCCCAACGCTGTTTCACTGAGCTATGCGCCTTGAAATGCGCTAAGCCGGCGTTCATCAATTGCTTGAACTGAATGCGGTTTGCAAAGGAATAGAGTTGGACAATAATGCACGGAACCTCTTCGTCTGCCCAGACCAGCGCGTAGGGTTCATCCACGATAATTTGTTGTGACATAGTGGCTCCATACGGTCCAGCTTAGGGTGTGGTTGCTGTTGGGTGCCACATCCAGCTACACAACGGTTCTGCCAGTCACACAATCTATTTCAATCACCACAGCAGCAACCACATACCAAAAGCAACGTCAGCCAGCTTACCTTACGTTGAAGGCGCAAACCAAGCACCTAGCAAGCCCTACCGGCCAGCTCATTCGGCAGCGTGGTGCACGTCTCCTCGCAACGGCTCTACACCACCGGCTTGGCTATGACACGAGGGCGGGTTGTCTTTCTACGGACTCAACAGGCTGCAACGACCGATAGAACCGTTCGAACACCAGCGGAAAGATGAACAGCGTGAGCACAGTTCCGGTGAGCAGTCCGCCAATTACCACAATGGCGAGTGGCTTGCTGGTTTCTGAACCAATGCCTGTGCTAAGCGCCGCGGGCATCAAGCCAATAGTGGCCATCAAGGCCGTCATGACCACAGGGCGCACGCGTGAAATCACCCCCTCGGTGATGGACTTGTCGAGGCTCTCCTTGCGAAGTAGATTTTGCTTGAACACCGAAATCAGAATCACGCCGTTCTGGATGCAGATACCGAACAAGGCTATGAACCCGATGCCAGCCGAAATACTGAAGTTGGTACCTGTGAGCAGCAACGCGGCAATGCCCCCAATGATGGCGAACGGCACATTGAGCAGTACCAGTCCGGCGTCTTTCAAGTTGCTGAACAACACAAACAAGATAAAGAAGATGAGGGCCAGGCTGACGGGCACTACCTGGGCGAGACGCTGGGTGGCCCGCCGTTGGTTTTCAAAGTCGCCGGTCCATTTCATTTCGTAGCCCTTGGTAAGCTTCACCGCCTGGTTCACTTTCTTCTGCGCTTCTTCAATGGTGCTGCCCATGTCACGGCCCCGGATGCTGAACTTCACCGCGGCAAAGCGGCTGTTGTCGTCGCGGTAAATCAGGCTGGGGCCGGTAACCTGGCCGATGTCGGCAATCTGACTTAGGGCAATGGTTTTGCCGTTTTGCATGGGCACCTGAAGCACACTGATTTGGGCTGGCGTCTGCCGGTACTCCGGTTCGTAGCGCACCCGGATGGGGAATTTACGCTCGCCTTCGTAGAGCTGCGTGGCCTGCTTACCCCCCACGGCCATTTCCAGCACGGCGTTAGCATCGGCCTTGTCTACGCCGTAGCTGGCCATGCGGCGCTCATCAAGAGTTACGTGCAGCTCGGGCTGGCCGATATTGCGGAGCACCCCTAGGTCGTCGATGCCGCGCACGGTTTTCAGCACCTCGTACACGCGGTTGGCGGTGGCTTCGAGCGTGGGCAGGTCGGTGCCGTAGATTTTCACGGCAATCGAGCCTTTCACTCCTGAGGCCGCCTCCTCCACATTGTCGGTGATGGGCTGCGAGAAGTTGAAATTCACTCCCGCAAACTGGTCGAGCTTGCCTTTCATCCGTTCGATAAGGTCCTCGCGGTAGGCTTTCGACTTCATCTTTTTCTGCACCTCCGGCGTCTGCTTGATTTGCACCAGGAACTCGTTGTTGTAGAAGCCCGTCGGGTCCGTGCCGTCGTTGGGGCGGCCGGTCTGGCTTACCACGTCGCTCACTTCCGGAAAGCTCATAAACACCCGGCGCATCTGGTTGCTCACGCGGTTCGAGGCTTGTAGGTTGATGCTGAGCGGCAGCTGGGCCCGCACATAAATCGAACCCTCATTCAGTTCCGGCAAGAACTCCGAACCCAGAAACGAGAAGCTGAACAACCCCACCAGCGTGATGGCGAAGGCTACCACCAAGCTGCTGGTTTTGCGGCCGTAAGTGAAACGAAAAAACCGCTCGGCTCCCCTATTGACGGCCCGCACAAAGAAGTTGTCTTTCTCGCGCACGTTCTTGTTCAGCAGCAAACTTACCAGCACCGGCACCAGCGTGAGGGTGAAAAGCAATGCCCCGAGCAGGGCAAAGCCCAGCGTCCAGGCCAACGGTGAAAACACTTTGCCTTCCACCTTTTCGAAGGCGAAGATGGGCAGCAAAGCCGTGATGATAATGGCCTTGGCAAAGAAGATGGATTTGCCCATTTCCCGCCCCGACTTCTTGATCAGACCATTTTTGGTGAGCTTGTTGAAACGTTCCATGCCCACGGAATGCGCTTTGTGGTCGAGGGCCACAAACAAGCCCTCCACCATCACCACGGCCCCGTCGATGATGATACCGAAGTCAATGGCGCCCATGCTTAGCAGGTTGGCCGACATACCTTTCAGGCGCAAACAGATAAAGGCGAACAGCAGCGCCAACGGAATAATAACCGCCACGATAACCGTGGTGCGCCAGTCGGCCATGAACACGAACACCACCAGCGTAACCAGCACAATGCCTTCCACCAGGTTGTGAATTACGGTATCGGTGGAGAAGTCAATCAACTGCTGCCGGTCGTAGAAGCTCTTGATTTTCACGTCATCGGGTAGGATTTTGCTGTTCAGCTCGGCTACCTTGGCTTGCAGCAATTGAATGACGGCAGTTGGGTTTTCGCCTTTGCGCATCACCACAATGCCCTCCAGCTTGTCGTCCTCGTAGCCCCGACCCACTTGGCCTAGCCGCGAGAGGGCGCTTTCTGTCACCTGGGCCACGTCCCGCACCAAGATGGGCACCCCGTTCACGTTCTTGACGACCGTGTTGTTGATGTCGTTGATGTTGTTGAGCAGCCCCAGGCCCCGCACCACGAAGCCTTGCTGGCCCTCGTTTATGACGTCGCCGCCCACGTTGATGTTGGAGCGCTGCACAGCATTGTAGAGGTCGAGCGGCGTAAGGTTGAAATCCTGCAGCTGGCCGGGGTTGGCGCTGATTTCATAGGACTTCACCTCGCCGCCAAAGCTGTTCACGTCGGCAATGCCGGGCACGGCCTTTAGGTTGCGTTCCACCACCCACGCTTGCAGGGTTTTCAACTCGCGCACCGACTTGGTTTTGCTTTCCAGCGTGTAACGGAAAATTTCGCCGGTAGGGCCGTAGGGCGGCTGCACTTCGGGCGCAATGCCGTCGGGCAAGTCCACTTCGCGCAGCTGGTTGTATACCTGGGGGCGGGCAAAGGCATCATCTACGCCATCCTCGAAAATCACCTTCACCACCGAAAGACCAAACAACGTGGTACTGCGCACTGAAGCCTTTTTCTGCACCGGGTTAAGCGCAATTTCAATGGGCACCGACACGAATTTCTCCATCTCCTCGGCCGAGCGCCCCGGCCACTGCGTGATGATGGTAATTTCGGTGTTGGTGACGTCCGGGAACGCCTCAATGGGGGTGTTGCGGTAGCTTACGACACCCATTACCACCACTACCAGGGTCATGAGGAAGACAAAGCCGCGGTTTTTCAGCGAAAAGGCAATGATGCCTTGGATAAATTTATTCATGATCGTTCTGTCAGGCGAAGCGGCGCCAACGTGCTCGTCGGCTGCGGGTCGCGCGGGTGACGGGGGGTAAGGAGGTGAAAAGCAGACCAGCGCAAACACGGGCTTAGGGCCACACGCCGCACGCGGCTGGCTTTAGTTGTTGAGCTCGTTGTAGACCAGCAGCTGCTCTTCCGCAATGACGATTTCGCCGGCCTGCAAGCCCGCACCCACGTAGCTCACGTTGCCCACCGTCTTATGGATCGTTACGGGGCGGGTTTCCACGTGCTGACGGTCTTTGTACACCATCACGAAGTGGCGGTCCTTGTCAAAAATCACCGACTTGGTGGGCACGGCCAGCATTTGAGTGCCAGCGGTGTTTTCGATGCGCACCTGGGCGTACATGGCGGGTTTGAGCAGGTAGCCTGGGTTGGCGAGCCGCACGCGCACTTTCATCACCTTGCTATCCGGGTCGAGGACGTTGAAGAGCTTGTCGATCTTTCCCCGCAACGGCTTATCGGGGTATGACAGCGTGGTTACCAGCACGCCATCACCGAGCTTCACCTTGGCAATATCCGACTCGAACACGTTGGCCATTACCCACACTTCGTCGAGGTTGGCGATGGTGAAAAAGTGGTCTACATTGTCGTCGTTGTACTGCATGTTTTCGGTCACGTTTTTCTCGGTGATGAAGCCGGAAATGGGCGCCTTGATGGTGTAGCGGCCTTCCGACGAAACCCCGTAAATACCTAGTTGCTTGCGGCTTTTCGTGGCATTGCCGGTGGCTTTGCGGGCTTCCTGACGGGCCAGCACCAGTTCCCGTTCGGAAATTAGACCGGCGGCAAATTGGTCTTCGGCCACGGCCAGGTTCTTGCGCGCAATGGCTAAGTCGGTACCGGCTAGGCTGCTTTGGTTTTGCACGTCGGCAATCTCACCGCTGCGCACCACGGCCAGTAGTTGGCCCTTGGTTACATGGTCGCCGAGTTCCACTTTCAAGTCCTCGACCACGCCTCCCACCAAGGGAAACACCTTGGCCGTCTGGTCGCCGTTGCTGACCACCTGGCCGGAAAAGGCGAGTTCACTCTGCACCGGGCGCAAACGCACGGTGTCAAGCTCCAACTGCTTCATCATCACTTCAGAAAGCTGAAAAGGGGCTGACTTTTCTTGTTTGACTTCGGGGCTGGAGCAGCCAGCTAGTGCCAGACCAGCCAGCAGAAAAGGAGAGAAACGCATCATGAGAATACTATCGATTAGCGGCTGGCACAGCACCGGCCGCTGGTTGTACTTAGAGATAAAAGAGGGGTGAAAACGCCTGGGCAATTGCTCGCAGGCAACTGGTTATTCTGCCTGAAACATCGACTTGCCCACCGCGGCATTCAACTGTTCGAAAGCCCGCATCCGGCTGGCGCGCAGCATGTTAAGCTGGGCCGCGTTGTTCTTGTACGCCTCGTAGAAATCGAGATACTCCACCACGCTGATCAAGCGGCGGGCATAGCTCTGCTCGATACCAGTCATGAGGCGAGTTAGTGGGGCCAGGTCACGGTCGGCGTTCTGGTAGAGCCTGTCGCTTAACTGCGTTAGCTGGTAGGCTTCGTGCACTTCCTGGCGCACCTGCTGCTGTTGCTGGGCTAGCAGCACCTTGCTTTGTGCCTCCTGGGCACGGGCCGTCTGAATGTTGCCTTGGTTTCGGTCGGAGATAGGCAGGGCCACCCCGACATTCAGGGCATGGTAGTGGTTGATGTAGGAACCGCTGCGGTCATAGGTGTAGCCCACCGTAATGTCGGGCTTGGCCAAGGTCCGTTGCAGGCGCAGGTTCAAGGCGGTGCGTTGCACGTCGGCGCGCTGAGCCAGCACATCGGCGCGCCGGACCTGAGCGGAATCCGCTAGTTGCGCCTCGGGGTACGCCTGCAGCGAAAGGGCTCCCACCCGGTCGGCATCAACAACAGGCCGGTATTCGGTGTTGGAAGAATCGCGCAGCAGGATATGCAGGTCGGCTTGGTAGGCCGCCAGCTCGTTGCGTAGCGCGAGTTGGTCGCTTTCCAGACCGAAGAGAAAAGACTTCAGCCGTACCACTTCCTTCAGGGCCAGATTGCCCCGCTCATACTGTTGCTGATACAAATTCACGGTGTGCCGCAACGACTGGGCCTGCGTCTGGTACACCTGCAAGGTTTGCTGCTTGTAGTACACCTCGTAGAACGTGGAGCGCAACTGAAACCGCAAGGTGCGCAGCAAATCCTGCAAGCTGTACTGCTCTGCCACCGCGGCGGCGTCGGCCGCCTTGCCCGCTGCCCGCCGCCGCCCGGCCAACGACACGAGCTGCTGCAAGCTTACCATAGATTGGGAACGGGGAGTGCCAGCGGGCACTTCGGGTCGGAATATGCGGCGGTTCAGCAAGTCCTGCTCCACGCTCAGGGTTGGGTTTTCCAGGATACGGGCCTGCACCGCTTGGGCCTGGGCAATAGAGATGTTGTAGCTGCGGGCCAGCAGTTCTAGGTTGTTCTGAAAAAAGCGCCGCTCAGCCTCGGGCAAGGCCAGCCGGATGGTATCAGACGAGGACTCGATGCGGGCTTGTGCATGAGCCCGTACCGAGCCGGCCAATAAGAAGAAAAAGAGAGCGAGGCGCGCTAATAAAGGAGGCATATCCAGCGTGTGTTGTTAGGATATGCAAAGCTGCGGCGCGGGTATTAGAGCAGAGTTAGAGACAGATTAGAGGAAGATTAGAAAACGAAAATTGTATAAAAAAGTGGGGCGTCGCCTGCAACTACATGGGCGCACTTAGCGGTTAGCCTCCCAAAAGCTTGCTTCTTGGACCGAGTGTACTGCTTTAATTGCAGCTACGGCCCCAAGGTATCAACGGCAACACCTCACGCTGCCAGAGCGCCAAACGTCACCGTCGCTGTGGTGCCGCTTCCCAGCGCAGACTCTATCTGTAGCCGGCCGCCGTGCAACTCAATGATGCGGCGGGCCAGCGCCAGTCCTACGCCGTGACCTGTGAAGCCCCGGGCGTTGGCCGAGCGGAAAAAAGGCTGGAAGATGTAGTCCAGGTCTTTGGCAGGAATACCGATGCCCATATCGGTGATGCGTAGATACACCCAGTTGTCCTGCAAGCCGAACTGTACTGCCACGGGCTGTCCACCCGAGTATTTGAGCGCATTGTCCAGCAGGTTGGTGAAAGCCCGGTACAGCAGCTGGCGGTTACCTTGTATTTCCAGCTGGTCGGTGGTTGCAGGCAGTTCCTCAATGGTAAGCACCACCCGGTGGCGTTGCGTCCGGTCCACGGCGTTATGCGTTTCCCACAGCAACTCATCGAGCCGGATGCTGTCGGTGCCGGCCTGGGTGCCAGTGGCCTGCGTTAGTTCCAACAGGTTGTTGACCAACAGCTTCATCTGCTGCATCTCGTCAAGCACCGAGGCCAATGCCTCCTGATAAGCGGCGGGCTCCCGGTCGCGGGTTAGCAGCACTTGCAGCTCCCCAATGGCGGCCGTCAGCGGGGTCCGTAGCTCGTGCGAGGCATTGGTAACAAAGGCCCGCTGACTTTCAAAGCCATCTTCCAGCCGGTCCAGCATTCGGTTGAAGGTGCGGACGAGCCGGGCTATTTCATCCTGCTTGTCTTTCTTGCTTTCCGACAGGCGCAGGTGTAAGTCGTGGGACGTGATGCGGTTTACTTGGTTGTTGACGGCAGCAATGGGCGCCAGCACCCGGCCTGCAAACCCCCACCCAGCCACATAAATCACAAGCAGGCTGCCCAAGGATATACTCACCAGGATGGTAGCTAATGACTTCAGGCGGGCGCGGCCCGAGCTGTTTTCGGCCGCCGCCACTATCACATAATCGCCTTGGTTGTCTTGGTAGAAAACCCCAACTGCCTGCTGTACCCCAATTTCAAAGTACACTTCTTTCTGCGTGACAATGCGGGCCAGCAGTTGGTGGGAAATCTGAATGCGGTGGTCTTGCTCGATGAAACGAGGTTGTAGCTGGGCGTCATATACCTGTAGTACCTCTCCCGGCAACGTGCGCAGGTAGCGGCGCTGAAACGCCCGAAAGGCGTCAGTTTTCACTTCATCTCTTTCCAGGAAAATGTACCCAGTCAATTCTGCCCGGTCGCGTAGTCGCTGGCGAAACTCCACGTTCGTGGACTTAACCTGCAGCACGTACACCACGCCCATAGCCGCAAGCAGAATGAAGGCCACAATACCTACGAACAACCACGTCAATTTGCTCCGAATCGTCATAACCAGGACCTATAAACCACAAGCAGCCAACCGCAGAGAAATCATAGGTCCTCTGCTTTTACCTGGGGCAAACCTACTCTCCTCTACCCTCACGGCGCTTCTTCGCGCATGGTGTAGCCCATGCCTACCACCGTATGAATCAGCTTGCGGTCAAAGCCTTTGTCGACTTTATTGCGCAAGTAGTTCACGTACACGTCAATCACATTGGAGCCGGAATCCAGCGCGTCTTCCCAGGAGTTTTCAGCAATTTCGGCCCGGCTCAGCACACGGCCCTTGTGGCGCATGAACAGCTCCAATAAACTGAACTCGCGGGCCGTAAGCCGGATGGGGCGTCCGCTTCGCGTCACGGTTTTAGCCATTGAATCCAGAATGAGGTCATCTATCATCAGGGTCGCGCCCTTGGTTTCGAGGCCCCGGCGACGGGTTAGCACTCGAACGCGGGCCAGCAGCTCCGAGAAATCAAAGGGCTTCACCAAGTAGTCGTCGGCGCCTTCGTTGAACCCCTTCAATTTGTCGGCGGTGGTGCCGAGTGCCGTCAGCATCAGGACGGGAATGTGCTGGTCTTGCGCTCGAATGGCTTGTAGCACCTCGATGCCGTTCAGGACCGGCAAAATCACATCCAGAATAATAAGGTCATACGGATTGACGAGTGCCAATTGCCGCCCGTAGTAGCCGTCATACGCCACCTCAACATCGAACTGGGCTTCCTCTAACCCACGCCGGATAAAAGCTGATACCTTGGGTTCGTCTTCAATGAGTAAGATTTTCATAGGCAACCGCAATATAAAGTCTGGGCCGTGTGCTCTGGGCGGCTCCAGTTAACTCAACCGTTTCTGTCGGCCTACCCGAGGCAGGCCACTTGCTGTTTCACCCCATCAAAGCAGCAACGTGTACCTCCCATTGTCGAGTTGAAGGCACTTGCCGTGAAGATGCGCTTTCAACACAGCCCACATATGATGGCCTTATCAGCAAAGATGCGGATTGTGGAATTGGTCTTGCACACCCTCCCCGCGCCATTGCGCAGAAGTGGTACATGTGCGTCAGCAAACGGCTAAGATGCTATAATTCACTGCAGGGGCTGGCCGCCTACCTTGTGATGTTGGTTGAAACGTCGGCTCGTTTGACGTCCTGTGTCCACTTGCCAACGCCGCGGGCAGGGCTTGTGCTGCCGTGCGCGGGTTGCCTTTCCACTTGCTTCGCTTATGCCTTCTGCTTTTCTACTCCCTACCCGTGGGCTGTTTGTTGGCCTTTTCCTGAGCGCGGCAGCGCTGCCCGTTCGTGCACAATTGGTGGCTTTTCCTGGGGCCGAGGGCTTTGGACGCTTCACTACCGGCGGCCGTGGTGGCCAAGTTGTGGAGGTAACTACCCTAGCCGATGCAGGTCCGGGCAGTTTCCGCGAGGCTTTCACCCAACACCCCGGCGAGCCCATTACCATCGTGTTTCGAGTGGGTGGGCTAATCGAGTTGAAGTCGCCTCTCAAGCCGAAGCGTTCCAACGTCACCATTGCCGGCCAGACGGCTCCCGGCGACGGTATCTGCCTGAAAAACTACAGCGTTAAGCTCCACGGCAACAACATTATGGTGCGTTACCTGCGTTCGAGGCCCGGCAACACGTCGGGGGCCAACGTAGCGGGGGTGTATGGCCTGAACATGGAAAACTGCCGCAACTTCATTGTCGATCATTGCTCGATGAGCTGGTCGATAGAGGAAGCGGCGACCTTCTATGACAACACCTATTCCACAGTGCAGTGGTGTGTGGTGAGCGAGAGTCTAAACTCATCGTTCAATGGCAAAGGCGACCATGGGTACGCCGGCGTGTGGGGCGGGCAGTACGCATCCTACCACCACAACCTGATTGCGCATCACCACAGCCGGGCCATCCGCTTCAACGGGGCCCGCGCCCACGATACTACAGCCGTGGTCGATTATCGGAACAACGTGATTTACAACTGGGGCAACATGCAGGCCGCTTACGGCAATGAGCTGCTTATTCCCGGTGGAAGCGGCCAGCTGAACATGGTCAACAACTACTACAAAGGCGGGCCAGCCACCCCCGCCGCGCGAGCAGCCGTTATTTTCGACATCACCCAAGCATATGATGCGGCCAAGCCAGACAAGCCAGTGGCCACCGTATATGCGGCCGGAAACTACGTAGCGGGCTACCCCGCCGTGACGGCCAACAACTGGACCGGCATTCGGCTACACTACTACCCGGAAACGGCAGTTAACTTCCGCCGCTTCCGGCAAACTCAGGCAACGCCTGCCCTGGCGCCCATTACCACCGAATCGGCGGAGGCGGCGTACCAGGCCGTACTGGCGGGCGCGGGTGCCACCGTGCCCGTGCGCGACGCCGTGGATGCGCGCATTGTGGCGGAAACCCGTGCTGGTACGGCCACCGGCAGCAGCCCCGCGGGCAGTGCCACGTACGGGCTACATCAGGGCATCATCGACTCGCAGCAGGACGTTGGGGGGTGGCCCGTGTACAAGGATGGCCCCACCCCCACCGACACCGACCACGACGGAATGCCTGATGCCTGGGAAGCTCGCCACGGCTTGAACCCGAACAGCGCCGCCGACCGCAACGGTCTTGCAGCCAGTGGCTACACGCAGCTAGAAGAGTACCTCAACAGCTTGGCCAGAAGCCGCCACAGTAGCAGCACCCCTCCCCCGGCCTCCAAGGGCCCATCCCATAAACCTCGCCGCAACAGGCGCTCCGGCGTAGGGCAGTAGCTGCTAGTTGGCAACTCGGTGGGCACGGATATGTGCTCAGGGTGGAACAAACGGTATGTGGTGCCGTCTGGCGCTGTGCGAACAGGCTGATTGGCTGAACACTTTGGCTGGTGTAGCCGGACGTTCAGCAGAAACCATTTACTTCGCTTTCTGGGCACGTAGTGCTGCCTGCTCCGCATGAAGTAGTGCCCCAACCAGAACCCACAGCCAACCCCTCTCGCATGGCCCTGAAAAAGGCGTTCCTCTTGCTTGCTTTCGCTGGGCTGCTCCACCAAGCGCACGCTCAAACCACTCTGCCTGCCTTAACCCGGGCCGACACCCTGCGCGGTGCCCTAACGCCGTTGCGCACGTGCTACGATCTGCACTACTATCACCTCAACGTGAAGCTGGATCCGGCCCGCAAGTTTATCAGCGGCTCCAACCTGTTCCGCTTCACCGCCACGCAAGATTTCACGCGCCTACAGTTCGACCTGTTTGCCAACTTAGCGGTAGACAAAGTGCTGTACAAAGGGCAGTCGGTGCCGTTCACTCGCGAGGCCAATGCCGTGTTCGTCACGTTTGCGCAGCCCATCAAGCAAGGCACGCAAGACGAGTTCACGGTGCTGTATTCGGGTAGTCCTACGGAGGCGAAGCGCGCGCCCTGGGACGGTGGCCTGGTGTACACGCAAGACAAGCAAGGCAAACCGTGGGTGGCTTCGGCCTGCCAGGGCGTGGGGGCAAGCATCTGGTGGCCCACCAAAGACCACCAAGCCGATGAGGTGGACAGTATGCTGATCAGCGTGACGGTGCCGAAAGGTTTGAAGGACGTATCGAACGGCCGCTTGCGCAAAACCACCAAGCTGAAAGGCGGCGACACCCGCTTCGACTGGTTTGTGGCCAACCCCATCAACAACTATTGCGTGGCCTTGAACGTGGGCGACTTCCAGCACTTCAACGACACGTACGCCGGCGAGAAAGGCAAGCTGACGCTGGACTATTGGGTGCTGCCCGAAAACGTGGAGAAAGCCAAAAAGCAGTTCACCGCCAACGTGAAGCCTATGCTCAAAGCCATGGAGCATTGGTTTGGGCCCTACCCATTCTATGAGGACGGCTACAAGCTGGTGGAGTCGCCGCACTTGGGCATGGAGCACCAAAGCGCCGTGGCGTACGGCAATAACTTCGGCAACGGCTACCGGGGCCGCGACCTGTCAGGCACGGGCTGGGGCGAGAAGTGGGACTTTATCATCATCCACGAAAGCGGCCACGAGTGGTTTGGCAACAACATCACCAGCAAGGACATAGCCGACATGTGGGTGCACGAGAGCTTCACCAACTACTCGGAAAGCCTGTTTGTGGAAAACCAGTTTGGCAAACAGGCCGGCCAGGAATACGTGCACGGCACCCGTCTTGGTATCGCCAACGATGCCCCGATTGTGGGCGTGTTCAACGTGAACCAGGAGGGCTCCGGCGACATGTACCCCAAGGGCGGCAACCTGCTGAACATGACGCGCACCATCATCAACGACGACGAAAAGTGGCGCCAGATTCTGCGGGGCCTCAACAAAACGTTTTACCACCAAACGGTTACCGGTACGCAGGTCATTAACTATATCAGCCAGCAGAGCGGGCAAGACCTAACCAAGATGTACGAGCAGTATCTGTACCACGCCAACATCCCGACGCTGGAAGTACGGTTTGAAAAAGGGGAAGCCCTGGGGCGCTGGGTGGCCGATGTACCCGGATTTACTATGCCCGTACGCGTGCGACAGAAAGGCGGCGAATACCGCTTCGTGACGCCCACTACCACCTTCAAACCGCTCGGCGTAGCTGGCCTTACCAAAGACAACTTGGAGGTCGATACGTTCAACTCCTACATCGGGGTGCTCATCGACTGAGTGTGGCTTCCAAGTAACCGGTGCGGGGCTGTTGCAGTGGCCGCAAGCATGCTGGGGGAGTGGGCTACCTTACACGTCCAGGTAATGCCCAACCAGCAGTAGCAGCAGTTCCCGGCCTTCCAGCACGTGGTAGGTCAGCTGCCGTTTGTTGTCGGTGGAGTAGATCAAGGGGTCAGTTAGGGAGAGCAGGCGCAACCACTCTGCGGCGGGCACTTGGTAGAAAAAACCTTCCGGAAAGAATGTGGCCCGGAGTTGTTGAAGAATAGCCTGTTGAGCGTCTGGGGTGAACCGCAAAAACCGTTTAGCTACAACGAACGGGGTGCAAGGAGCGCCAACGGAGTCAAGCATACGAGCTGAAAACAGCTTTTCTAGTAGGTACGTGGAAAACCGAATGCCAAAACTACCCGTGCTCCACCAGGAAAGCATCCTCGCTGGCATTATGATTTTATGATGATCAACTGCCGGCACTTGCTCCTACCTGATGCTTCCTTCTTTCAGCGCGTGGAAGCTTGCAATACCAGGCTGAGCAGACAAACCGCAGACGGTAACCTCGACTGTAGATTACCAATCATTACGCCTTATTCGCTTACACTTAGTAGGAGGAATCGGGTAGTAGGATGGCACGTGCTTGCCTGTATGTGGTTGACACTGCCTATATAGCACGAGTCTCAGCTGGCTGACTACACAACAAGCGGAAAGCAATAAATGCCGCCAGTTGTATGCTTGTCTGGTGGTTACGTCAGTTAAACGTTTGAAAAACGATGAGCAAGGTTAGGCTACCCGTACCGTGCTGCTGTTGATCTGGCCCGGGCTCTACCACGGCATGATGCGAATCAGCTGAAGTACTTCTTCATTAAGACCAGCCCCAACCCCCGCACCACTTCAGGGTCCCGGATTTAGCCACCCTCATCCACCACAAACCTGGTGGGCACCTTGCCTGAAATATGCTGCAACGCCTCTTTAAATATGGGGTGACGCAAAGCTGTGCCCACCGCTTAGCGAAGAGTGTACATCAGGTCGGTAGCAAACTTTGCGGCGCGAGACGATGGCAACGGAAGCTACATGGCGTGTGGAGTGAAATAGACGGAATTTCACAAGTATGCAATTGAGGTATAGAGCTAAAAACTTTATCTATTTCAAGAGGCAGTCGAGGTTGAGTCCAGCTCTATATAGTGAAAACGGTTTTTTACCTGAGCAGCAGCTTGTGCCTTAACCAATTTGGATTGGCATTATTCTTTTGTAAACATTAAAAATATTCAAGTTTAAACGTGAACTATCCAGTAATTTTGAGGGTTCGAGTGCTTCATTGCCGGGCTTTTCTTGCTCATCATCATTTGTTTACACCAACCTTTTTGCATGACTCTAACCTTACATTGTTGGGGGCGCGGCTGGCTGCCGTTGCTAGCTGGACTAAGTTGCACGTGGTCGTCAGCTCTGGCCCAAAGCCCCACCCAAGAATCGTTTGACTCGGGAAGTAAACCAGCCTACCCGGTAGCATCCACGGCCTTAACTACCGGCAGCTGGACATTCGATGAAGCGTTGTTGGGAACCGACGCCGGCGACCACAAAAACGGCGCGCAAGCGGCCCGGCTCCGCGAGACGGGCAAGCTCACGATGGACTTCTTCCTGCCCAATGGAGCTGCAGTGGTTACCGTCCAGCACGCCCGCTTTGGTGCCGATGCTAGCAGTGGCTTCGAGCTGTGGTACCAGGCCCAGAATTGCGGCTGCGACACCTGGATCAAAGTTGGTAACACGATTATCAGCAGCTCCCCTGATCTGCAAACAGCCTCCTTTGCGGTGAACGTGCCGAATGCCATCCGCTTCGAGCTGCGCAAGGTGTCAGGCGGCGCGGGCCGCCTCAACCTCGACGACTTTGTGGTGGCGCCCTACACCACGACTGCCCCTCCGGTAAGCACCGGCGACAACGGCCACCTCACGATGGGCAACCCCAGTGGCGCGGCCACGGACGTGAACATGCCAACCAACTACTTGATGGTAAAGCCGCAGTACGCGCTCAGCTACCACCGCGACAAAGGCAAACCCAACTGGGTGAGCTGGTACCTGGCGCCGGTCTGGTTCGGCCCAGCCAGACGCCAAGACGACTTCCGCCCCGACCCCGATCTGCCTTCCGGCTGGTATCGCCCCGGCACCACCAGCTACAGCGGCTCCGGTTTCGACCGGGGACACAACTGCCCTTCTGCCGACCGTCTCAGCACCACCGCCGACAACTCGGCCACGTTCCTGATGACCAACATGATGCCCCAGTCGCCCAACAACAACCAGCAGACTTGGGCCAATCTGGAGAATTATTCACGGACGTTGGTAAACCAGGGCAACGAGCTCTACATCATTTGCGGCAGCTACGGCACTGGCGGCACCGGGTCGAATGGCTACTTCACGACCATCGACAACGGACGCATTACCGTGCCGGAGCGGTGCTGGAAAGTTATCGTGGTACTGCCTACGGGCACCAACGACGTTTCGCGCGTTTCGGCTACCACCCGCATCATTGCCATCGACACGCCTAACCAGCAGGGGCTGAACCAGAACTGGGGGACGTACCGCACCACGGTTGATGCCATTGAAGCCGCTACGGGCCTCGATATACTCTCTGCGTTGCCACCGGCCGTGCAGGAGGTTGTGGAAGCTAAAACCGACAACGGTCCAACGCAATGAGCAAGCAGTCTTACTCCCGCCTTTCAGGCCCGTTGGCCTTTTTTTCTATGTCTGTTTTTTATTCTTGCAAGGCCCGGTATTGGGCTATATTACTGCTGCTAGGCGGGCTGCTGCCTGTAGCTGGCCACGCGCAGCTTTCCTTAACTAGCGGGGCGCCAACTACGGTTGATTTCAATAGCCTCGGCACTAGTGCCACCGCCAGCTTACCAACCGGTTTTGTACTGGCCAACGGCTCAACCGTTACCTACGGTAATACGGCCAACCCTACGGCTACCATGCTTACCGGTGGTATTTCTGGTGCCGGAACCTTCACTGGAAGCTCAACAGGCGGCCCCTATAATTTCGCTGACGGAGTTGCCGCTTCTGCCCCTGATCGGGCGTTGGGCTTTTTATCTTCCGGCAGCTACACCTCGCCTCGGCATATTCTGTTGGCGGTGCAGAACAACACGACAGCTACCATCACGCAGCTGGCAGTAACGTACGACATCGAGAAGTACCGCAGTGGCTCGCGAGCTTTTGAGTGGCAGTTTCACACTAGTGCCGATGGCAGTTCCTGGACGCAGCTTACGGGCTTGACAGAGGTTTTCGTGGCCGATGCCAACAACACAACAATACCTACTTCGATAACCCCGATTTCAAAACGCGCTACGCTAAGTGGCCTCAACCTTGCCCCCGGCGCTACTACCTACCTGCGTTGGTCATACGTTGGCATCCTCAATCCCAGCAGTAGCAGTACTAGTACCAACGCCCAAGCGCTGGGCTTGGACAATCTGACGCTTACGCCTACGCTCTCCACGGCTCCGCCTACTGCCGCTATCAGTACGGGCAACGTGTCGGGCAGTTTCTGCGTGGGCGCATCGGCAGCAGGCAGCAGCTTCAGCGTGCCGTTCACGTCTACCGGAGCACTCACGGGTGCGTTCACCGTTCAGCTTTCCAATGCCAGTGGCACGTTCTCCACTGATTTGACGCAGAACATCATCGGCCAGGGCAGTGTTTCGCCGCTGACAGCAGCCGTACCGGCGGGCACTCCAAGCGGCACGGGCTACCGCGTCCGGGTGGTGCACCCCGCATCAGCCACCATTGGAACTCCTAGCACCACCAACCTAACCATAACAGCAGCGCCAGCCAACAACACCGTTACGGTTTCGGCGACGGGTCCGCAAACGGTGGCAACGTCTGGCACCGGTGGAACGCTGACAGCAACGGCTTCGGCCCCTTCCACCTACGCGTGGTATTACGGCACCACCAATGGCGGGCCTTACTCGGCGGCTATCAGCAGCGCTACTAGCGCCAGCTACGTCCTCAAGGGCACCGATTTTGGTGGCGCGGGCACCTATTATGTGGTGGCCCGGGCAACCAGCACCTGCGGCGACGTAGTTGGCACGAGTACGCCCATCACCGTGACGGTAACGGCCCCCACTCCTTCCCTCACGTTCAGTGCGCTAACTCAGCCAGATTTCGGTAGCCTGTTCTTGGGCTCGCCTTCTTCCAGCCAGCGCATCACGGTAACCGGTGCCAACCTGACGGCTCCCGTTACAGTTACGCCGCCTACCGGCTTTGAAATCCGGACGGGTACGGGCGCGTTTGCGTGCTGCGCCATTACCCTGACACCGCAGAACGGCACCCTTGCCACTACTATCGACGTTCGTTTTTTGCCAACACTGGCTCAGGCGTATAGCAGCACCCTGCCCGTTAGCAGCCCGGATGTACCAACGGTGCCGCCGGTGGCGGTGGCGGGTACGGGCGTGGCGCCCACCTACCCCGCTACGGCCGGCACCGCGCCGGTAGCTGATATCACCTCTTTTACCGCTACCGCAAGCGGTACCGTAACGGCTGATGGCGGCGCACCGGTAACTGAACGCGGGTTCGTGTTTGCACCATACACCGCCCCAACCCTGGCCGACAGCATCCTGACGGTAGGCAACGGCACTGGTAGCTTCACGGGCACCCTTACTGGGCTGCGCCCCAACCAGCAGTACTACGTACGGGCGTACGCCGTCAACAACGAGGGCACGGCCTACGGAGAAGAAATTGCCTTTACAACAGTTGCTGTTCCGCTGGCTGCCGAGCCTACCGTGCAAGCCACGGTGCGGGCCCGCGACGTAACCAGCAACTCGCTGACGCTTTCCGCTTTGGGCGGCAACGGCGCAAAGCGCCTGATTGTGGCCCGGTTGGGTAGCAGTGTGGCCGCTGTACCAGTGGATGCTACTTCCTACACCGCCAATGCGGCGTTCGGTAGCGGCAATCAGCTTGGCACCGGCAACTACCTTGTGTATCAGGGCACCGATACCACGGTTACCGTCACTAATCTGCGGCCCGATGCTACCTACACGTTTGCGGTGTTCGAGTACAACGACAACAACACGCCGTACGCCGAAAACTACCTGACGACGACACCCGGCATCCTGACGCAAAAGCTTCAGCCAGCACCCGCTGCGTTGCTGCTCGAAGAGAATTTCGACTACCCTGCCACTACGCTGCTGACAGCGAATGGCTGGCGGGCGCACAGTGGCGCAGGAAATAGTGCCGTGAAAGTAGCAGCCAATAGTCTGAACCAGATTGGCTACAGTGCCAGCGGTATCGGCAACTCGGCGGCCTTGGTAGGCAACGGCGAAGACGTAAACCGTCCGTTCGCAGCCGTCGAGCCTGGTACGCCAGTGTATCTGTCGTTTCTGGTGAACGTGGCTAATGCTTCCACTGTAGCAGCCGGTGATTATTTCCTGCATTTGGGTTCGGCGCCATTCGCCACCGACAACTACCGGGGCCGCGTCTTCGTGCGCAAAACCACTTCCGGCCAGATTCAGTTTGGTATCAGCGGCAGCGGTGCGGCGGTTTATGCGCCCACTGAGTATGCGCTGAATACCACGCATCTGTTGGTAGTGAAATATACCTTCGACGACAATAGCAGCGTCAGTTCGCTATTCGTTAACCCCACCACCGACACTGAGCCAGCTGCGGCCACTACGTCGTCGAGCGAGGGCGCTACCAGCACGGCACCGAACATCGGCGCGGTGGCATTGCGTCAAGGCACCAATTTCCCGAATCTGACAGTGGATGGTATTCGGGTGGGCAACACCTTTCGGGTAGTGAAAACTGGCCTGATTTGCCTGCCACCCGCTCCGCAGTTCACGGCGGCTCCTGTTTGCGCCGGCGAAACCACCACGTTCACCGATGCTTCCAGCGGCGTGGCCGCCAATGCCACGTATGCGTGGGATGTAAACGGCGACGGGGTGACGGATTACTCGACTAAAGGCTCGATTACGCACAAGTACGCCACGGACAGCACCTATACCGTAACGCTGACTATCACGCAAGGCGGCTGTTCGCAGCAGTACTCGCAAGCGGTAGTCGTGCGGGCCCTGCCAACGGCTGTTATCAGCGGCACCCCAACGATATGCGCTGGCACCACCACAAATTTGCCGATACAGCTAACGGGTGTTGCTCCCTGGACGCTGACGTATTCTGCTGGCAGCACCGCCCCTCCCACCACAGTAACGGTAACGGCTTCGGATGTGACGCAAGGCATTTATCAGCTAGACGTTACCCCGACAGCAACTAGCACCTACACGATAACCAGCGTGCAGGATGCCAACTGCACGGGCAGTACGCCAAGCGGTTCGGCCACCGTAACGGTGAACACCGCTCCCGTGCTCACTGTACCCACAGTGGCGCCAGTTGATGCTACGGCTGGCTTGCGTGGGGCTTCTGTAAGCTTTGCCGCTACGGCCACCGGCAGCACGCCGGCTCCCGCCGTAACGTACACCATTCTGTTGAATGGCACTACGAAGAGTATCACCTCACCCTATGTATTCCCGCTGGGTACGACGGTGGTAACGGCCACGGCCACCAACGACTGCGGCACTGTTTCGCAGACGTTCCCGGTAACCGTGCAGAGCCCCACGCTGGTACGCGTGCTGCATCAGAATGCCGACGGCTCTGTTGGCAACAACGTCATCAAGCCGAACCTGCAACTGATAAATAACAGCCCAGCTGCCATTCCATACGCCGAACTGAGCGTGCGGTACTGGCTCACGGCCGAGGACTACGCGCCCATCACAGCCGCCATCGATTATGCGCTGGTAGGTACCAGTGCCGTGCGGGCCACCTATGTGGCGCTACGCGAGCCGGCAAAGGGAGCCTTCGGCTATGTCGAGTACACCTTCACGGCTGCGGGCAACCTGCCTGTAGGCGGAAACTCGGGGGTTATTCAGTCGCGCATCTTCAAACAAACGCAGACGAATTTCAACGAGTCAGACGACCACTCCTACGCCCTGAACAGCACCTACCAGTTCAACGACCGGATTACGGTGTACCGTGGTGGCGTGCTGATTGGCGGCATCGAGCCAGACCTGGCTCCGGTGGAACCTGCCGTACAGGTATGGACGGAAAACAAAGAGCGTAGGACCACTGCCAACACCATCAGCACCTACCTGCAGGTGCGCAACGTTGGTACCCAGCCCCTCTCCTATCAGGATCTAACCGTGCGCTACTGGTTCAGCCCGGAGGGTACCCAGCAGCTAAACTCTTTCATTGACTACGCGCAACTGGGCGCCGGCAATGTGAGCGTCACGTTTGGACAGGCAGGCACCGAGAAGTATGCCGAATTGCGCTTTGCGGCTTCGCTTGGTGCGCTGGCGCCGCTCAGCACCACCGGCAACGTGCAGTATCGAATAGCTAAAACCGATTGGTCGAACTTCAACCAAGCCAATGACTTCTCGTATCGGCCGTTCGGCGCCCTGAGCGAAAACAACCACGTAACGGTGTACTTGCAAGGGCAGCGCATCTATGGGGAAGAGCCAGCCGGTGCTACAGTGGCCAGCCGCGGCACTCAGGTGGTAATGAGCTCTGCCGCAACCCCGCAGAAGGGTGCGCACGTGCAAACCAAGCTCCGCAGCTACCCGAACCCCTTCACGGGCAGTACCACGCTGGAGTTTGCCTTGGCGCAATCAGGCAAGTATCAGCTGGAAATCTACGACCTACAAGGCCGCTTAGTACAGCGCGTGCAAGCCAGTGAGGCTCCCACCAGACAGCTAGTGCGGGTACCGTGGGAGGCCACGGCCGTTACCCGCGGCCTGTACATGGCCCGCCTGATAACGGGCACCGGCACCCAAACCCTCAAACTACAGGTCGAGTAAGTACCGAAACCCTCTGACACCTGAAAAGGCCGGCTTCCGTTGAGGCCGGCTTTTTTGTGCGTTGTAACGGCCACGGCATCCTACTGCCACGCATGAAAAAGACCTGTTGACGACGATTCAAGATGCACACCTGACGCCAAGCGTCACTTTGTAATCTTGAAAGCTGCTCTGTACAATTCTGGCGTTAGCTCCTTGCTGATGAGGGCCATATGTCTTGGCATCAGTACGATTACGGGAGTTGTATTCTTTATTTTGTTTAAATACTGGGCAATCGGGTAGGTACCAATTGCGCTTTCAACGACAATGGTGGAAGGGTCTTGTCCGGCGGGTAGTTTCGCTAGTTCGATTAACTTTTTAGATGCGCTGCTAATCGTTTTGCTGGAGAAAAACAACGGGATGTACCCTACAACACGCATCGTGTCATTATCCACGTTATCTGAATGCGTTATCACTGTAACGCAGGCACTATCAGGGTTGCTTTTATTGTCAGCTAGGTTGTTGCATTGCGCGACTTGCATTAGCACCAGTGCATCGAGCATAGACTTGTACAAATCACCGTCCTTGATTTTTTCGTTGACTTGTTCGCAGGTCCAGGGGACGGCAAGCGTGTACACAGGCAGCACGTTCTTGGGCTGACTTAACAGATTCATCGAGCTGTCCAGCTTGTCTTGCAAGTCCCGGTCGGGAACTGAACAGGACACCAGCAAACACAAGCCCAGGCTTGCCCATAGACTTTTTATGGCCCCTTTGCACTTACCACATACAGGCGCCAACGAACCGTAAAAATGCCTCATCGTGTATGCTCATACTAGCTTAAAGTATGGTACCTAGCCGCTAATGAGAAACTGCTTGCGCAACACGGAAACCCGTGCATCCACGAAGCTCGTGCTACTTGTGCTTGCTGGGCCTCAGTGCTGACACTGAACTTTCGAGTGCTTCGCTCAAACCGCATTACCCTGCTTGCTCTTTATGGGAGCCTGTCAATTCATGCTCGTGCGCAACTACAGTAAATCAGCGAATCCTTGGCCCTTCGGGCTTTGCGTTGTTCTTTTGCACCTTGCCAGTTGGGCCTAGCACCGGCTGCGTTACGGAAACATATGCGTCAGGCCATTGCCATCTTGCTGCTTTGCTCGCTTTCGGTACACTGTGCCGGGCGGTTGGGTATTGTGGCTAGCTGGTGGCTGAACCGCGAGTACGTAGCGCGGGTGCTGTGTATCAACCGAGACAAGCCCCAGCTACAGTGCAACGGCAAGTGCCATCTGGCCAAGCAGCTCAAAGCGGCCGACGCCGCCGAGCAGCCTCAACACCCCTTGGGCAGCAAGCAGGCTTTTGCAGAAATTCAGCTGTTCTGCCCTAGCGCCGATTTGCTGCACCTGGCCGCGCCAGCCACCTATCCGGCGGCCCGCCTGCGCTACGCTGCTCTGCAGCTGGAGCACTACCGCTGGGACCGGCCCGGCCCCGACCACCCGCCCGCAGAAGGGCTGATGACCACTCGTTTTTCTTGAGTTCTGGCACGACTGCCTGAACCGGTTTCCGCGTGCCCTGTACGGCGCCCGGACCAGCAGCGGCGTGCCTTCATCAGTCCTTATTTTTTTCTGTGAAACACTCTTTTCTTGTTCCCCTGGCGCTACTTGTGAGCCAGGCGGTCCTGGCGCAGCGTACGCTCTCAGGGCGCGTCTTCGACGCCGTTACCAAAGAGCCGCTAATAGGGGCTACCGTGCGTACGCCAGACGGCAAAACCGGTGCCAGCACTACTACCTCAGGCTACTTTTCTCTATCCACCGATGCAACTCAGGTAGTTGTATCGGCCATTGGCTACCAACCCTTTACACTGAACACCGCAGCCAACGCACAGGCCCTGCGCGTAGCCTTGCAGCCGGCCGTTGAAGACCTGCAAACCGTAGTAGTTACGGCCAGCCGGGAAGCCCAGCTTCGCACCGATGCGCCGGTAGCCATCAGTCAACTTTCGCCTACTGTCATTCAGGATACCAAAGCCACGCTGCTGACCGAGTTGCTCAACAAGGTGCCGGGAGTGGTGATGCTCAACTACGGCAACGAACAGCACGCCATGGGCATTCGGCAGCCCTTTGGCACCAGTGCCTACTTCCTGTACCTAGAGGACGGCATTCCGTTACGGCCCATGGGCGTGTTCAACCACAACGCCTTGCTTGAATCCAACCCGTTGGCAATCAGCTCCATTGAGGTAGTAAAAGGTCCCGCGTCGTCGCTGTACGGCCCGGAGGCGGTGGGCGGCGCCATCAACCTGCTTACCAAGCGGCCCACCAGCGTCCCGACGCTAAGCGTAGGAGTGCAAGGCGACCAATACGGCTACCGGCGCGTGCAGCTTGGCGGCGGCGGGATGCTTACGCCTACTCTAGGAGCCTTTGTAAGCGGCTACGTGGCCCGGCAACGGAACGGTTGGCAGGCACAATCCGACTACGATAAGCAGTCAGTAAACGGGCGGCTAGAGTACACACTGTCCGATAAAACCCGCTTGACGGCGGCGGCTTCTTACAACAACTACGACTCGCAGACCAGCTCGGCGGTGGACAGCGTGGCCTACTACCGGCGCGAATACAGCTCCACGTCGGATTTCACGTACCGCCAGACCTATGCGCTCCGCGCCCGACTCACAGCCGAGCACCAGTGGAATGCGCAGGGCACCACTATGCTCAGCACCTACTTCCGCGACAACCGCGTGGGCCAAAACCCAAGTTACGGCATTCGCTGGGCCAGCGGCGCCCCCACGGCCCGCGGCGAAGTCAACGTTAACGCTTTCAAGAGCTACGGCATCATTGCCCAGCACAGCGTAAAACTTAACTGGCTCGGGGCCAAGCTTCTGGGTGGAGCTAGCTTCGACTACTCCCCCACGCGCTACGACGCCCACCAACTGGATTTAGCGGCGCAGCTCCGGCCCGGCGGGCGGTCAGTGGAAAAATACACCGTCACGGCGGACCGTAAGGATGTTGTGATTGCCGATTACGACACAGACTTGCGCAATTCGGCGGTGTATGCGCAGCTCGACATGCATCCGCTGCCACAAGTAGCAGCGCTGCAACTCACGCTCGGAGGGCGCTTCGACCGACTGGCTTTCGACTACAACAACTACCTCGACCGTTCCAGCGGCTCCAAACAGTACCAACAAGCAACCCCGAAAGTGGGACTAACCTACGAGTTGGGCAAGGGCCGCGGGGTATACGCCAACTACTCACAAGGCTTCTCGCCGCCGGGACTGACCTCTATCTTTCGCAAGAAACCGAACACCCCGGCCGGGGCGCCCGCCGAATTTTACTACAACCTAGCGCCGGCGCGGTTCTACAACCGCGAAATCGGGGGGTGGGCTTCGTTGTTCGACAACCAAGTTTACGTGGACGTGGCGTTGTATCAGCTCGACGGCCGTAACGAGCTTCTCAACATCCGCCAACCCGACAACTCCACCGACTACCAAAGCGCAGGCAAAACCCTGCACCGGGGCGTGGAATACGGCTTGACTTACAAACCCACCTCAGAACTATTTTTCCGCTTTGGCGGCACCAACGCGGTGCATCGCTATCAGGCCTTTGCGCTGAGCACCAGCACCACAGATGCTGTGCAAAACGTGAACGGCAAAGACATGCCCCAGGCCCCGCGTTGGGTGGCAAACACCGAGCTGACGTACAAGCCGCAGTGGCTGCCGGGCTGGCGGGTGGCGGGAGAATATCAACGCATCAGCGCCTGGTACCAGAACCAAGTAAACACGGTCCGCTACGCGGATACGGGGCTATTCGGGGCTGAGGGCGTGAGCACGCTCAATCTGCGTACGGGCTACAGCTGGCGCGAAACCGTGGAAGTATTTGTGAACGTGCTCAACCTCACCAACGAACGGTACGCCACCGCAGCCACTCGCGGCAACGCCGCCACCGACCGCTCCACCTACACTCCTGGCGCACCACGCACGGTGTCGGTGGGCGTGCAGTATAATTTCATCGGCAGCAAATAACGGCCCGCTGGCCGCGCTTTTAGCAGTAAAGGGCGCGGCTGGCTCTACTTTTTCTTATGGAAATCACCACACAACGTCCCGGGGCGGCGCCTGCCCGCTCGGGAGGGGTTCGTCGCTACGTGCAGCGTCATATCTACCGCTGGCACCGCATCATCGGGCTGCTTACCATCGTTCCCGTTATCTGCTGGACTCTGAGTGGCCTGCTGCACCCCCTGATGAGCAACTGGTTGCGGCCCAAAATTGCCCGCGAAAGTTTACCTCCTTTGCCAGCCCCGCGCCCTACCCTGCCCCTAACGCAGGTGCTGGCCCGGCAGCACCTTACCCAGCTGCGCAACGTGCGCCTGGTGCGTTGGCAGGGAATCCCAACCTATCAGGTGCTTACCAGCGGCTCTGCCACAGCCATGCCGCGCTACTTCAGCGCCGTCACGGGTGCGGCAGGGCCTGCCTCGGCCGACCGGCAGTTCGCCGAGCAGTTGGCCCGTTATTTCACGCAGGATTCCACTTCGCGCATCGTGGAAGCCGAGCGGCTCACAAGTTTCACGGCCGATTATCCGTTCGTGAACCGGCTGCTACCCGTATGGAAAATCACCTTCGAACGGCCCGGCGTAACGACGGTATATGTGGAGACGATGCCCGCCCGGTTGGCCACTTTCAACAACCCAACGCGGGCAGCTTTCCTGCGTTTTTTCAGTTGGTTGCACAGCTGGAGCTGGCTGGACTACATCACCAACAACACCGTGCGCGTTATGGTAATGCTGGCCTTGCTGGGTGTCATCATCGCCTCCACCCTAAGCGGACTTGTAATCTATGGGCTCATGTGGGGCAGGTTTCGCAAGCCCCGCAACCCGCAGGACCAGGTAGGCTGGCTGCGCAAATACCACCGCGCCGTGGGCTTGGCCGTGGCACTGGTTACGCTCACGTTTGCCGGCAGCGGGGCATTTCACGCCTGGCGGAAACTGCAACCCGACGAGCGCCTGCGCTACCAGCAGCAGCCGGTACTTGCCACTTCCCGCCTCCCCCTTGACCCGTCGGAGCTACCATTACACTGGCCTCAGGTGCAGAACGTAGCCTTGATTGAGTTGAACAGCCACGTGTACTATCAAGTCACCGAGCTGCCCCTTCCGTCCGGCGACGAACAGAACGGCAACGCTGCTGCCGGAACAAGTACCGGCCAGCCGCTGGAAGCAGTGCTCCCGCCTCAGGTAACGTATTACAGCGCGGCCACCGGCCACGTATTGCCTGAAGGCGAACAGCAATATGCCCGCTTCCTAGCCAACCAGTTCATGCAGCAAACGACTGGTCAGCCCGCGCCACCTATCCAGCAAACCGAACTAATCTCTCATTTCGAGGGCGAATACGGCTTCATCAACAAGCGTTTGCCAGTGGTGAAGGTAGCGTACGATACGCCGCAGCAAACCACGCTTTACGTGGAAGCGGGCACAGGCCGCTTGGCCGCTCGCGTCGAAAACCTAGACCGCTACGAAGGACTCTCGTTTGCCTTTCTGCACAAGTACCACGCAATTGGCAGCTGGGGCAAAAACGTGCGCGACGCCGTAACCATGCTAGCCGCCGCCGGCGTACTAACTGTTTCGGTGCTGGGGTTGTGGCTGTTCGTGAAGATGAAATAGCGTAGCGGACCACTGAAATTTCTGCCCACCGATTGACGGCCAGGATAGCGGGCACTACCCTGGCCGTCGAACGTCGGCGCTGTATTCAGCTTCAAGAAACGCTTACTGCGCTGAGATGCGGAAGGCGGCGGGGCTCAGGCCCGTCTTACTTTTGAACAGTCGGCTGAAATAGTGAGGATACTCAAACCCTAGCTGAAACGCTGTTTCATTCACCGAAAGCGAAGTAGTGAGCAGCAGCTGTTTGGCTTTCTCAATCAATCGGTTGTGAATGTGCTGCTGGGTGTTCTGTCCGGTGAGGGTGCGCAGCATGTCGCTCAAATAAGCAGGCGACACGTGCAGCGCATCGGCGAAATACTGCACCGTAGGCAACGGCAGTTGGCCATCCTGAGCGAAATAACCCAACAGGAGCACCTCGAACCGTCCCAGCATGTCGTGCTCGGGCGTACGCCGGGTCAGAAACTGGCGGTGGTAAAACCGGTTGGCGTAGTTAAGCAATACCTCGAGTTGTGACACCAGCACGTCCTGGCTGAACGCGTCGATGGGCCGCTCGTATTCTTGCTGCAACACCTGCAATAAGCTACTAAGGGTCTGCTCTTCTTGCGCCGACAGATGTAGTGCCTCGTGCACATCATAAGAGAAGAAGGTGTAGCTAGCCATTTTCTGGCCTAAGGGGTGGCGAGCCATCAAATCGGGATGAAATAGTAGCATCCAGCCATCCATTTCGCTTAAGCTAGCCACGTCTTCTTCTCGTTGCACCCAACATCCCTGGCCGGGTGCCAGAAAGCTTAAAACACCTTCGCTGAAATCGTACTTCTGATGGCCATAGCGCAAAGCAGCCTCTTTCATATTCCGCTTCAACGACATACTGTAGAGCTGCCGCACCGCGGGGGTTAGAGCTTTAGCTACTGCCTCGGGGCCTACGTTCTCACGCACCTTGCTTAAATCAATTACTGTGAGCAGCGGGTGAGCCGGAGCAGGCAAATCGTAGAAACGCGTGTATTCCGTTACAGTAGCCAACACGCAAAAATCCTTGGGAGCCAGTTTCATACTTAGATGAATAGAGGTAGTAGTATCTAAAGCCGTGCAGATAATTCTTGTTCACTGGGAAGCTAGTGATTACGCTGTAGAGTTGCGGCCAACAGCGTACACATAGCGGCTGACTTCGCCGGCTCGTAGCGCTTACATGCCCTCCGGGTAAGCCCCACCTACCACGCTGCCCACGGGTAGCATAGCTTCTAGTTCGGCTAGTTCAGTGGAACTGAATGTAAGGCTAGCGGCGGCTACGTTTGCTTCTAGGTACGTGCGGCGCTTGGTGCCGGGAATAGCTACCACGCCCTGCGCTAATACCCAGGCTAAGGCCAACTGTGCGGAACTCACTCCCTTGGCAGCGGCCAGGGTCCTGAGCTTCTCAACCAATTCAAGGTTCTTGTAGAAGTTTTCGCCTTGGTAGCGCGGAAACATCCGCCGGGAGTCGGTTGCCTCGAAATCATCGGGGGTTTTGATTTCGCCCGACAGAAAGCCTCGGCCCAACGGCGAATAGCCTACAAAGCCGATACCTAATTCGCGAGTAGCCGCTAGCACGCCGTTTTCCTCCACTCCCCGGTCGAAGAGGGAATACTCGGTTTCCAAAGCTGTGATGGGGTGCACTGCGTGCGCTCGGCGCAGGATGTCCGTGGGCACCTCGGAGAGACCTAGGTAGCGTACTTTCCCTTCCTCCACCAACCGGCTCATAGCCCCTACGGTTTCCTCGATGGGCGTTGCGGGGTCCAGGCGGTGCAGATAGTACAAGTCAACGTAGTCGGTGCCCAAGTTGCGCAAGGAACGTTCGATGGCCGTGCGCACGTAGTCAGGCCGGCCATTATAACGCCCGTTCCAGTTGCCATCTGGACCGATTTCGAAGCCAAACTTGGTAGCTAAGGTGTAGTGCGCGCGCTGCCCGGCAATGGCCTGGCCTACCAACTTCTCGTTGGTGAAAGGGCCATACACATCGGCCGTATCGAGCATGGTTACGCCCAGTTCCTGGGCCCGCCGAATGGTAGCTATGCTTTCGGTGTCATCGGTGGCGCCGTAGATGGTGCCGCCCGCAAAGCCCGACATGCCCATGCAACCGAGGCCCTGTGCTGAAACGTGTAGGCCTTGGCGGCCCAAAGCAACTTCTTGAATTGTGGTCATCGGTGGTAAAAGGCTAGTTGTAAGTTGGTTTGTACCACACAAAGGTCCCGCTTACCTCACCCAGTCAACCCACACAAACCGCTGCTTCTACAACACAAATTGCTGCTAGCCTACCCCAGCGTCCCACGCTTAACCGCACGCAAGGATTTGGCGTAGGTCTAGCGAGACGTATTAGAAAGGCTTGTAATGGATACCCGCCAGTCGGTGCTTGCTGCGTCTTAAAACAAGTACCGACTGGCAGGTATCCCTGACAAGCTGCTGTTTTTCAGATCTAACAGCAGATAATTTTCAACTCGCTCGTTCGAACGGAGGTAAAGCGTTGCTGCGCCTTACACTGAGCCGTCTCCACTGCGCTTTTTATAGCCTTTGATTTTCCCTTGGTTAAGTACTTCCTGCAACACTTTGGGGGGTAGCGGCGTGTTGGCGCCTTCAAACTGGTCGAGGTAGTAGTTGAGGGCCTCGTCCGTGAGGTCTTTTATTTTCACCCGGTCGTAGAACTGTGCTTGCTTGATTCGCAAATAGGTTTCAAACCGAATTTGCGAATTGAAAGGCACCTGCTCAGGCACTTGGGAAGCAGCCACTGCGGTAGTGCCCCGCGTCGGCTCCCCCCCTACCCTCTCCAACTCCTTCGGACTTTCGCGGGGCAATGGGGGTGGGGTTACGGTGGCCGCCACCGGTTTCTCGGCCGTTGGGGTATCCACAATGCCCTCAATCACCGGCACGGGTGGCGGAGTACCAGCCGGATTTTCCGACAGCGTTGGGCGGGGCTTGTCTTTGTAGCGAGCCAGCGCCGGCCGTGGCAGCTTATTGTTGGGGTTAGTTGCCATGGGAGAGGTGCTGTAGAATTTCGTTGGTTAGGGCATCATAATCTTCGGCACCCGTGGAATCGGGAGCATAGTCGAACAGTCCGGTACCTGCCATCTGGGAGTTAGGAATAGCGGTGCTCTGCCGGATGGTGGTCTCGAATACCGGCACATCTTTGCCGTAGTGCTCTTTGATTAGATCCACGACATCATGACGCAGCCGCGAGCGGTAGCTTGGAGAGTACTTGGTGAAAAATATTCCTCCTATCTGCAGGGAAGGATTAATCCGGCGGCGCAGGCGGGTGCATGTGTTGATCAGGTTGGTTAACCCTTCAAAGCCATAGAACTCCGGGTCCACCGGAATATACAGCAGGTTGGTAGCGGCGAGGGCAATCCAGGTTAGGGTACCGATGCTACCTTTTGTGTCGATGATGCAGTAATCGTATTCCGGCGCCACCATATCCAGTATGTCGGCCAGCCGGGTGGAATGCTCAGCATCCCATCCCGGAAGCTGAGCCTCATTGGCTTCCATCTCGGCACTGGCCGGCAACAGGTCCACGTTGTCGCCCACAGGGCGAACAACAGCGTGAATATCGTTTAGGCTGAATTCCCCCTTCCGCATAAGCAGCATCCCGACGTGCTCGGGAATGTCGGCTCCTTCAAATGAAATGGTTAGGCTGCGCTGCGGATCACAGTCGCAGAATAAAACCCGGTATCCCCGACGGGCCAAGGCCAAGCCGACATTCAGGGCCGAGGTAGTTTTACCGACTCCCCCTTTGTTGTTGGAAAAGCATAGTGTTCGCATATACAAGCTTGCTAAAGTGAACTAGCAGCAAGTAAGCAAATAAAACATAATTACGCTGTTACATAATTACGCTTATACGTACAAACGTTTTTACATATAAACGCTTATATTTTTTTACATAATTACGTTTATATGTAAAAACGTTTGTACGTATAAACATGATATATTGATATATATGCTGTACTATTTCAGCTTCGAGTTCATTATATGTCCTTAATTTAAAGCTACTAGAGAGTAAGTATGTGGATGGTACGTAAGAGCGTAACTATGTACAAACGTTTATACGTACAAATTAGCAAATGCTTTTGATTCTCCATTCGACAAGATGTGCAATACGTTGCACGTTTCTACGTAAAAACGTTTATACGTATATACGTTCTTGCGTAGAAACGTGCAATATAGTGAGACACTTAGTAAACAGCGCAAGCTTGACTAGGGTAGGAGGGACGTGACAGATGTGTGGCAGAAATACTCTGGAATCACTCTTCTGAAGTCTTGTCGGGATTAGCTTCTGTGCGCCACCTACAGGTTGAAGCGGCCACTAGGAACATTCAGTTGAACTTGTAGCAAAGAGTAGTCGCTCTACGCTTCTTTGATCAACCATTCAACTCCTTGGGCATCCTGCTGTCGACGAAATCCTTGCGACAAGTAAACTAGCTGCAGATTTTCTTCGAAGGTTGCCCCTTTAGCAGTGTTCTTGCGGCGCATTACCTCAAAGGCTTCTTGCGCTTCCGTTAGCCGGTATCGAATCAATTGCTCTGGGGCAACTACGGGCTTGCGGCTGGTTGTTTTCTGCCGCTGCTGCAAGGCCTTGCGGTAGTCCTCCACCAAATGCCCCTTCGTAATGGCCGTAAAGACTGCTCCAGCCAAACTTTTGATTTTTCCTTGGCTGTTCTTGGAGCGCTGCTGGTGCACGACATACTGCACGTAGCCAGGCTCTACCTCACCTTTGTCGATGAGCTCACCCACCGAGGCAATGCTACTGGCCGAAACACCTGCTTCCAGTAAGGCTTTTTGCCATTCTGCGGTAGCAGGCAGCGAAGGCAACAAAACCTCGCTGGCGACGGCCGCAAAACGAAAGCGAATCTCCTCGACGCTGTTGTTTTTGCCTCGCAGCAAGTCATATTCAAAGGCCAAGTTGGTTTGGGATAACTCGTGCCGAGCTCGGTCTAGCACACGCAGTTTGAAGAGAGGAAACTGTTTGTATTGGCCTTCCAAATCTAGCACCCGCTTGAGTTCATCTACGCTGATAGTGCGCGTGCCGAAGCTGCCGTACTGTTTGAGCAGCCAATAGATGCGGTAGGAGTGGGCGCTCTTGAGTTTGAGCAATTGCATCAACTGGGCCTGGGTGAAGTTGCCGTCGTTGAGTTGCAATAGGTGCTCACGCACTCGGTCGTTGAAGCGTACAATCAAGGCTCGTTCCTCGCTGCTGTAGTCGGCGTAGGCCATCAAGGGTGTGTTGGAGAAGCTAGGAGCTTCATCCAGTATCTTCCCGGCCCGCTTTTTTCTGCTGGGACGTTCAATGTAAATCACCCGCGACGCCAGCAAGGCGCACATATCTTTGAGTTGCTGATAATCGTTGCTGCTAGGTCGCCGGCCCGAAAGAGCCACCACTTCGGTTACTGGAATACGAAGTTCATGGAACTCGGTATCCTCGCGGTTGATGCGCGCTAGCATGGCCATAAACAACCGCATCTCCAGCGTGGTTAGTGCGAACCGGGCATTGACCAGGTCATTGCGCTGCACCACCAGCTTGCTAACTGAATCAGAGGCTTCATGGCTGAATAGGTCTGTCTGCATAGCGGATTAACGATACGGGGCGGATTAGCTAGAGCAAAGTATTACAAAAAATAATGCTGTAATAGCCTTTCGTGCTTTCTGTAATAGGGTAAGCTGAAAATTTCGTGCTTTTAGTAATAGGGTATTCGTGCTTTTGGTAATAGTCATTCGTGCTTTTGGTAATAGGGTATTCGTGCTTTTTGTAATAGAGTTTGCTTATTACAACTTGTATATCAATAGGTTACGGACCCTATAATATTAGGTAATATTATAAATAAGGAAAAACTACCGTTTAAAGAGGCCGCTTTTTTGATATTTCTCTTTGGCGAAATAGGATATGGCTTCCCTGAAAATCGTTCTGTAGAGAAGGTTCGTTGAGTGGCGGCCGGCGGTGGGTTTTCGTGCTTTTTGTAATACCCTTAGGAGATCTTTATTTTAGTAAATAGCTGATAATTAGCTATATAAATAGTAATAGTAGCCGCAATGACTATATAATACAGGGGTAGGAGGGTATTACAGAAAGCACGAATTGAGAGACGTTGCTGCGCAAACCAACTGCAAAAAGGTCCCTATTACAGAAAGCACGAAAGCATTTGCTGGTGTACCTAGAAGCTTGTACATCGCCTATCCTAGTAATTCGTGCTTTCTGTAATAGGGTAGGGGCAAGGAAAATACAAGCTCATACTAGTGTACTTAAAGGTGATAAGTAAGCAAGGAATTAATAAAGCAATATAATTTTACAAAGCTACCCTGTACCCAACCAAGGAAAATATTTTATACTACCAATGCATAAAACACGTTCCCAATCAACAAAAAGCACATAAATGGCAAAACTATATCCGTACTAAATGCATTAAATAGAAAGGTATATAATAGTATTATACCGTAAGAAAAATTTATGCTTTTTAATACTTAACTGTGTTACTGTCAGGGAGAATGTAAAAGCCAGACATATCTTATACCGTTGAAAAGCGAATCTCAGAACTAGCTGCATTTCATGCTTTTTGGGACCTACTGAGGTAAGTGCACCCGGAAAGTAGTGCCTTTTCCTACTGTGCTATGCACCTCAACGCGTCCCCCTACCTGATGGACCAGACGATTAACCAAGTACAATCCCATGCCCGACCCTGCCACCTCCGGGTGAAAACGGCGAAATAATTGAAACAGCTCCTGTCCATGGCGCTTCAAGTCAATGCCCCGTCCGTTGTCTTGCACGCAAAGCACAATGGTGGTGTCAAGCAGGACCGTATAGACCTTGATGTAGGGGTGACGGCTAGCATCGGCATATTTTAGGGCGTTGCTGAGCAAGTTGTAAAGCAGGACGTGCAGAATAGGCCGTGCTGTTCGCAATGTGGGCACTGCATTGAAATCGAGCATGAATGTGCCCTTACCTCCCTTGGCCTGCAAGCTGCTGATAATCTCCTCGGTAATAGGCTGTAGCGCGAGTACTTCTTCAGGAGCTAGCTTCAGTTCGCGCTGCTGTTGCACCACTGCCGTAAGATCCGAGATAGTGCCCAAAATCTGTCGGAGTGCTTCCTCAAACATGCCTACCATGCTGGCCGCAGCTTGGTCGTGAAAAGTAGCCGTGTTCTTGAGTTCAGCAAACAACCCGGCTATGTTGTCGATGGGTTGTTTTAGATCATGAGAAGCCGTGTACACGAAACTGTCAAGGTCGGCATTGATGCGAAGCAGCTCTTCGTTTTTAGCTAAGAGTTGTTCGTTGGCGCGGGCTAGTTGCTCACGCTGTTCTTCGGCCTCGGATTTGGCCCGCAGTAGCTCCTGCTCGAATTTACGGCGGTCCGTTATGTCGAATAGGGTTATGCGTGACCCCAAAGGCTGCCCGTCGGTAGCGCGCAGCAGCACTGCGTTCATCAACACGGGCAGCGTGCTACCGTCCTTGCGCCGCAACTGGTAGCTGATTTCCCGAACCTGCCCCTGCAAAAGCAGCAAGGGTACACAGTATGTTTCGTAATGCAGACGGCCGCCAATGGTAAGCAACTGCTGGAAATCTTGGCGAGCCACCAAGTCCTGCCGCGTGTAGCCCAACCAGTCGAGTAGGGTCTGGTTGACTTTTACCAGTACTCCATCGGGCAGGCAGGAGCAGTAGCCGCAGGGAGCGTGCTCGTAGAAGTCGTTGAGGTTTTCCTTGGGTAGCTGCCCGTCGTGTTCCGAGCGGCCTGCATTGTCGACATCACTCATGATGGGCAGTGGGCTTGGAACGCAGAAAATGCTGCATGGCAGCAGTGGTGGCATGTGGGGCACTTAGGTGCGGGCAGTGGCCTGAAGTGTCGAGTACCACTAACTGGCTATCAGCTAGCTTCTGGTGCAAAAACGTGCCAACTGCTTGCGGGGCGAGCGTGTCGTTTGCGCATTGCAGAATTAAGCTTGGGGTGCGCACCAAAGCTAAATCGGCCCGGTTATCGGCCAAGAACGTAACGCGGGCGAAGTGCCGGGCGATGGTTGGGTCGGTGCTACAAAAGCTGTTGTTCAACTCGGTGGCCAGTTCAGGCCGGTCGGGGTGGCCCATGATTACCGGCGTTATAGCCCCCGACCAGCCCAAATAATTGTTGTTCATGGCTTCCAGCAATTCCTCGATGTCAGCCGGCTCGAAACCGCCCGTGTACCCGGCATCATTGAGGAAACGCGGCGAAGGAGCCACTAAAATCAACTGGGCGATGCGCGCTGGCTCCTGAATGGCCGCCAACATTGCAATGGTAGCCCCTACAGAGTGCCCCACCAGCACGACGTTATACAGATCTAATTCGTGCAGCACTGCCAGTAAGTCTTCGGCGTGGGCAGACAGCGAACTGTAGCGAGTTGGATGGTAGGCAGCTAAGTCGGATTTGCCTGCCCCAACCAAATCCAAGAGTACGACCCGATAATCTGCTTTAAACTGGGGAGCTACCAACCGCCACATGTGCTGGTCGCAGCCAAATCCGTGCACAAATACCATCGCCTGTTCTCCTGACCCGGAAACAGTCACGTTATTGCGTTTCAACCTATCCATAGCAGCCTAGCCAACCATACATGAACCCACTGCCTTAGTGCAGTTTAAACCTTCCGTAAGCCCTAAGGTAGCAGTTACAACTTGTTGGCGAGAACTAACTCACCGGTGGGCCTAATGGAAATACACCACCGCGTATTTCTATTACCTGGTTTCGTTTATAAACCTCGGCTAGATGTACTGTCATAGGCGACGAATATAGTATCGCATGGGCCTTTACTGGGTTGAGTACAAGTCGGACGGCACTCTCGCACCTCGCTGATGAGGTCAAGACACTGTATTTTAAGCTCTCTGTTAGCATTATCATGCCTACCTGGGTTGTGGATTGGCTCAACACAGCAAAGTGGCACTCAGACCTGCTTTTCGGTATGCTGATGCAGGATTACTTCTTTGTGGCAAGATCTGCTTTGCTCAACTTAAGACCGGCCTTCTCGCAGCCCCATAGGTTACCAAGTTGAAATTTCTGATACATCGTGCTGATACCACTATGCGCTTGCCTTACATCAGCTACTAGCCTTAGCAGATATAGTGCGAATAATGGCAGCTGCGTTACAAAATGATGCGCAATGCGCTGCTCACTTAGAAAAGTGAAGACGTGCCTGAAATGTGCCCGTTGGCTGTTTTCAAGGCGTGTTAGCAATCATTTTAGCCCTTCTTTACGGGGAGCAGCAAGCTAGAGCCAGCTGCTTAAGTTGCCAAAATTGTTAGTGCTACGTATTTTAGCACAAGCAACCAGTGAATTGGTATGATAGCTAAGAAGAAAAATCCGCAAACTGTGGTTCTTGATGCGTCGCTTGCCGAGCAAGTTGATGACATTGAAATCAGTGAATACAACAGCGACGCAACAGATCAGGCCGACGACGTAGTGGCCGCGCTGTGCCCTCACTGCGGCGAGTTGCTGGCGTGGCATGAAGAAGCCTGCGTTTCTGCCGCTGTGCCGGTACTTATGATGCAGCCACACGAGATGGAAGCGCCCCCGGATGCTCCCTTGCCCTTGACTCCTTCTCCGTTCACGTACGCCGTGGGCCAACTCGTACAGCCCGCACCCGCCACGCAGGCCGGCAAAATCATTTGGCGCGGACAAGTGAAGGAGCGGCATACGCGCACCGGGTTGCTGCGCCGCGTCAACGTATACCGCCTAGATAACGGCTATTGGGACTGTTACTACGAAGCGGAGTTGCAAGCAGCTTAACAGCTTGCGTACGTAAGTAAACTACTCGGCCCCAACTACCCCAATCACAACACAGCAGCAGTACGCAGGATGCGTTTCGCTCCCGTGTACTGCTGCTGTGTTGTGGCTAGCGCGCCTCATACGCACCCATCGGTCCACTTCCCAGTTGTTCCAACCGGTGGCTGAGGTGGGGTGTCTACCAGCTGCTAATTCCAGCCGCCGCCCAAGGCCCGGTATACATTGACAGTGGCGTTGAGTTGCTTCATTTTGGTTTCCACCAAATCGAACTTCGATTCCAAGGCGTCGCGTTGGGTGAACAGCACCTCAGTGTAATCAGCGCGGGCCGAGCGAAAGAGGCTGTTTGAAATGACGGTGGACTGGTTGAGGGCTTGCACTTCCTGGGCTTTCTCGCCGTAGCTCTTTTCCAGGTTGTTGATGTTAGCTAGTTGGTTGGACACCTCCACGTAGGCGTTGAGCACGGTCCGCTCGTAGTTGTAGGCTGCCTGGGTCTGCACGGCATTAGCACTGCCGTACACCGCTTTTATGCCGTTGCGGTTCACCAAGGGCGCCACCAACTCGCCGGCCAACGAGTAGAGCATGGATTCGGGCGTGGTGAACAGCAAGCCCGGCTTGAACGCCTCGAAGCCCGCAGCCCCAGTGATGCGCAACGACGGATAGAAGTTGGCGCGGGCCACTTGCACGTCCAGCTTAGCTGCTAGCAGCTGCTGTTCCGCCTGCCGAATATCGGGCCGGTTTTGCAAGAGCTGCGCGGGAACCCCGGCCTGCACAACGGTCGGAACCAGGTCATTGAACGAGGCGTCGTTGCGGGCAATGGGCCCGGGGTACCGGCCCGTCAGGAAGTTGAGTTGGTTTTCGGTTTCCGTGATGCGCTGCTGAATGTTGTACTGCAGGCTACGGGTGTTGTGCACCTGGGCCTCAAAGCGTTGTACTGCCAGTTCGGTGGTTCGCGCCGACTCTTTCTGCAGTCGTACCAGCTGCAGCGCATTGCTTTGAATCTCGATGTTCTGCTTGACGATGGCCAGTTGATTGTCGAGCGCCAACAGTTCGTAGTACGAGTTGGCAATTTCAGCAATCAGGTTGGTGACCGTGAAGTTCCGCCCTTCCACGCTCGCCAGATACCGCAGGGCCGCGGACTTACGAGCGTTGTGCAGCTTGTGCCAGATATCCACTTCCCAACTGGCAAAAGCACCTAACTGGAAGTTGGGCAACGGCTCGGGCGTGCGGTGGTCGGGCTTGATGTTGATGTTCTCTTCGGTTGCTCCCTGCAGCGTGTAGCGACCGGGCTTTTCCGCTTCGGCCTTGGCGCCCAAGCCCACGAAGGGCAAGTACTCGCCTTTTCTGATTTGCACTTCGTTGCGGGCAATCTGAATTTCCTGCAGCGCAATGTTCAGCTCCTGGTTGTGTTGCAGGGCGGTATCAATCAGGGCGGCCAAATTAGGATCGGTGAAAAATTCCTTCCACCGCACTTGGGCGGCATTGGTGGTGTCCTGGGTGCTGCTGTAGCGGGCGGGCACCTGGCGGTTTTCGGTTTTCACGGCCAGTTCCGGCATTTTACAGCCGGCCATTGCGAGGGCCAAGCCAACTGCGCTCAGGCATTGATATAGGCGTTTCTTACGCATACGGCTCGGTTTCTTCGATTAATACGCGGGGCTCAACCCCCTCCGTAATTGGATATTCGTTTTCGTCCCGGATCAGCTTGTGGCCTGCTGCCAGGGTGCCGAAGATGTAGTAGAGGCCGGGCACGATAATCACCCCGAACACGGTACCGAACAGCATACCGCCGAGCGCCGACGTGCCAATGGTGCGGTTGCCAATAGCCCCAGCTCCGGTGGCTAGTACCAGCGGAATCAGGCCGGCAATGAAGGCGAAAGAAGTCATCAGAATCGGGCGGAAACGCACCTTGGCGCCTTCAATGGCCGCGTCGCGGACCGACATGCCTTCCTCGTGCTTCTGCACGGCGAATTCTACGATCAGCACGGCGTTTTTACCTAGCAAGCCCACCAGCATCACCAACCCAACCTGCGCATAAATGTCGTTGGCCAACCCCAGCAGCTTGAGCAGCAGGAACGACCCGAAGATGCCCGCCGGCAGCGAGAAGATAACCGCTAGCGGCAGCAGGAAGCTTTCGTACTGCGCTGCCAGCACCAAATACACGAACACCAGCACCACCAGGAAGATGTACACCGCCTCGTTGCCGCGCGACACTTCATCTTTCGACAAGCCGCCCCAATCGATGTCGTAGCCGCGGGGCAGGGTTTTGGCAGCCACTTCCTGCACCGCTTTAATGGCCTCGCCGCTGCTGTAGCCCTCGGCGGCCCCGCCCCGGATGGAGGCAGTGGTGTACATGTTGTAGCGGTTGATTTCGTTGGCGCCCTGCGACTTCACGATTTTCATGAAGGCCGAGAACGGCACCATCTCGCCCTTGTCGTTTTTAGCCCACATATTCAGGATGTCGCCGGGCAGCTTGCGGTATTCCGGCGAAGCCTGCACGTACACCTTGAAAAAGCGCTGGTACTTGATGAAACCGAGTTCGTAGGTACTGCCCACCATGATGGAGAGCGTGTTCATGGCGTTGCCAATACTTACGCCCTTTTGCATCGCCAACTGATTGTCAATTTGCAATTCGTACTGGGGGTAATCGGCTGAAAAGAAGGTGAACAAGCCAGCCAGCTCCTTGCGCTTCTTTAGCTGCGCCATGAATTCCTCGTTCACTTTCTCCAGCGCTTTGTAGTCACCAGTGTTGGTTTTATCCAGCAATTGCAGCTGAAAACCACCGGCCGCGCCATAGCCCGGTACTGCTGGGGGCTCGAAGAATTCCACGGTCGCGCCGGGAATCTCGTGCGCTTTTTCCTCGAGCGCCATAATGATGTCGTGGACCGACTCTTTGCGTTCGTCCCAGGGCTTGAGGTCAATCAGACAGGTACCCGCATTGGAGCCGCGGCCCTCGGTGAGCACCTCGTAGCCCGCCAGCGTGGAAATATTGGCAATGCCAGGTACGTCCTTGGCCAGTTGCGCGAGGCGCTGCGATACGGCGTTGGTCCGTTCCAACGTTGAGCCGGGCGGAGTCTGGATAATGGCATAAATCAGGCCCTGGTCTTCGCTCGGAATGAAGCCGGAAGGCAGCTTGGCCGTGATGCCGAAGATGCCAAATCCGAAGGCTAGCAGAATGCCGAACGTGACAAGCCGACGGTCAACTATGCGCTCCAGGAAGTTGGTGTAACGGCCGGTGAGGCGCTCAAAGCCACGATTGAACGCATCAAAGAACCGCTGAATAGGACTTTTCTTTTTAACCTGACCGTGGTTGTTTTTCAAAATCATGGCGCACAGCACCGGCGTCAACGTCAGGGCGACGAGGCCGGATATCACAATGGCCGTGGCCATGGTAATCGAGAACTGACGGTAGAAAATACCCACCGGGCCACTCATGAACGACACCGGCACAAACACCGCCGTCATCAGGATGGTAATGGCAATGATGGCTCCGCTGATTTCACCCAACACCTTACGCACCGCGTTGTAGGGCGACAAATGTTCTTCCTCCATCTTGGCGTGCACCGCTTCCACCACCACAATGGCGTCGTCGACCACAATGCCAATGGAGAGCACTAAGGCGAACAGCGTAATCATGTTGATGGTTAGCCCGAACGCCTGCATGGCCATGAACGAGCCCACCAACGACACTGGCACAGCCAGCGCCGGAATAAGGGTGGAGCGCCAGTCGCCGAGGAACAGGAACACCACCAGGGCCACCAGAATAAAGGCGTCGCGTAGCGTGTCGATTACGTTCTCGATAGACGCGTCCAGGAAGTTGGAAACGTCGTAGCTGATTTTGTAATCCATGCCCGGCGGAAACGACGTTTTCTTGAGTTCCTCCAGCTTGGCTTTCACCTCTTTAATCACATCCTTGGCATTGCTGCCGTAGGTTTGCTTGAGCACAATGGCCGCCGAGGGAAACTGATTGAGGTTGGAGTAGATGTCGTAAAACTCCGAGCCCAGTTCCACGTTGGCCACGTCTTTCAGGTGCAAAATCTCGCCGGTAGAATTGGCCTTCAGAATAACGTTTTTGTACTGCTCCACGTCGTTGAAGCGGCCTTGGTACGTCAACACATATTCCAGGGCTTCGGCCCGCTGTCCGTCCGAGCGGCCAATGCGGCCCGGCGAGCCGATTACGCTCTGGTCGTCCAGCGCCTTCATCACATCATCAACCGAGATATTGTAGGCGCGCATCCGGTCGGGCTTCAGCCAAATACGCATGGCGTACTGCCGGCTGCCCAGGATGTTGGCCCGGCCAATGCCGCTCAGGCGCTGCAACTCGGGCAGCATGTTCACGCCGGCAAAGTTGAACAAGTACTTCATATCGGTGTGCGGGTCCTTGCTGTACAAGTTCACGTACATCAGCATGTTGGGCACCACGCGGTTCACCACCACGCCTTCGCGCTGCACCAGCACCGGCAAACGGTTCAGCACCTGCGCAATACGGGTGTTGACGTTCACCACCGCTTGGTCGGGGTCGGTGCCGAGGTTGAAGACAATCTGGATGTTGGCTTCGCCGGCGCTTACTGCGTCGGAGGTCATATACTTCATGCCGGGCACGCCGTTCACGGCTTGTTCCAGCGGGATAAGCACCGATTCGGTGAGCACCTTGGCGCTAGCGCCGGGATACGCCGCACTCACCATCACCAGCGGCGGCGAAATCTCCGGAAACTGGGAGGTAGGCAGGGTATTGATGGCCAGCACGCCCATTAGGACGATTACCACCGAAATAACGATGGCAAACACGGGCCGGCGAATGAATTTACTGAACATAGTCTGGCTAGTTTGGAAGAGCGAACCTTACTCGCTATACACTTTCAAGTGGGTGATGACCTTCTGCGGATCTTCGTAATCGTAGCGGATTTTGTCGCCGTCTTTCACCTTCCGAATTCCTTCCAGCAGGATTTTGTCGCCTGCGGCCAAGCCGTCTTTGATGACGTACAGATCGGGCATTTCCGACCCGATAGTCACCTCTTTCTGGTGCACTTTCTTGTGGTCGTCGACCACGTAGACGTATTTCTTTTCCAGGATTTCGAACGTGGCTTTCTGCGGAATCAGCAGGGCATGTTTCAATGGAACCGTCATGAGGATGGAGCCGGTTTCGCCGTTGCGGAGCAGGCCGTTGGGATTCGGAAAAGTGGCCCGGAAGGCGATGTTGCCGGTTTCGTTATTGAAATCAGCCTCAATGGCTTGCACCACACCCGCCTGATCGAACACTTCGTTGTTGGCCATCATCAGCTTCACCTTCATGGGGCTGTCGCTGGCTTTGGTGTGGGCTTTGTAGGCCAAGTATTCTGCTTCCGGCACGTTGTAGTACACCCACATCTTGCTGTTGTCGGAGAGCGTAGTCAGCAAGTCGCCTTCATCCACCAAACTGCCCAGCCGGCCCTGAAAATGGTCCATAATGCCGCTAAATGGCGCCCGGACGGTGGTGAACTGCAAATGCGTTTGTGCCAACGACACTTCGGCGTTAGCCTTGTCGAACTTCGCTTGCGCCAGCGCCAACTCGTTTTTCGACACCACATTATTGTCGGCTAGCCGTTTGGTGTTCTGGTATTCCAGACCCACGTAATTGGCTTCCGCCTGTGACTTTTTCAGCTCGGCCTGATAAATCACGGGCATAATCTGGAACATGAGTTGGCCCTGCTTTACGGCCTGACCCTCATCGACATAGATTTTTTGCAGGTACCCTTTTTCCAAAGCCCGGAGCTCGATGTGCTGTACGGAGTGAATCTGGGCTACGTATTCCTGCGTGACGGTCGTGTCTTTCAGCCACGGACTGGTTACCACCAGTTTAATCTTTTCTTCCTTCTCCTCTTTTTTCTTTGAGCAACTGGAGCAGCAGTACAAAACACAGCAGCTCATGAGCATGAACACGGTTTTCATCAGGACCTTAGGGTATAAAACAGGCGTTAGGTGATACATAGTGTGGGTTGGGGAGGTGCGCACCGTGAGAGTTGGCAGCGCGTTGCGCTATAGGCTTGCTCTTAGCCAGAAACCCGGTAGGGCTTACACTAGCTGAAGGGTTGGCAATTCGACCGACGTCGTGGGCAAACTTTGAATATTAAGCGTTCGAGACGCTCCCATTATGCGCTTATATGCCAGCATTCAAGTTGCTTGGACTAGAAGAAAGCCTTAGGCCACTGGCAACCGGGCCAGTGTCAGATCCAGGGTCGGGAAAGTGAAATCGAGGGTGAGAGTGCTGGTGCGGCACAGCGGTTGTAGTGTGTTGACGGCACAAACCAACTCACCGTAGCATGAAGCGGATATGAAGAAATAAACTAAAAGTGGTGAAGGTCTTTCCGAGCCTCACTCTTTTAAAAGCTTTCCCTTTGGCAAGCATAATTCTCCTTCGAGAGGAGTTATGGATTGGCAATTCACCTACTCATCTGATGAATAGCTACACTATATGATGTGGCTGTTGCCAATCGACGGCTGCCTGGTCAGCTGGCAGTTGCTAAAACATATAATTTTTTTACAAAAATATAAATATACTATTTATATATATGAATTTACTTTGTACATATCGAGTTAAAATCTTAGTTTTCAGAGACAATTGTTAGCCTTTTGGCTACTAGCTCCACGTTTTAGACTCTATACTTAAAAGCGACTATACCCTTCTATCTGCCGCTAAGAAGTAACAGCGGCCCCTCTCCTAAGTGAGAGCAAGTTTACGCCGTTCGCTCTACTTCCAGGAACGCATTATGCGCATTGGACCCGTGGCTACAGTCGTTGGAAGGCCTATAAGACGCTTCTATCACTTACGCATTTATCCCGAGATGGCAGATATCTCTAACACTCACTTTGCGCAAACGATTTCTCTTGCTGTTGAGCTCCCCTAAAGTGAATTTGTAATTAATCCATTGCCAGCCAGCATGGAAAAATACGGTCAGAAGTACGTGCTTCACTAGAATACCTCTTACTCGTTTCGGTTGCCGCTCTATCCTTCTCCCTTCTATGGAAACAAACCTCGACTTAACCACCGTCCTGCCGCTCACCAACGGCGCCCTCGATTTAGCTGCTGGCAGTGTACCGGGCGTCCTACTGTCCGACCAGATCAGCCGGCTCACGAATGGCTTCCCGCTGCACATACGTGACGCTGTGCGCACCGTGGAAGACAATGCCGTGTGCATACGCGGCAAAGCGGCTCTACTCCACCTGCCAAGTTTGCCCATCTTATTGAAGGCGCAACCTGTCGACGATGAGTGGGAGGTAACCACAATTTTTACGATGGATGGGAGTGGAGACGACTCTACCCTTTCTTTGGCCTCTCTCTGCCAGCAGTTGGGAGTAGCCAACCCACCAGCGCTGGATATCGAGGAGGTAACGTTCGTTTCCGATAAGACCGGCGACTTTTCGCTGGCGGCAACTATGGCAAAAGCTCCAGGTTGGAGCCTCGATTTGGGCCCTGTGCCCCTCACCTTAGCAGATGTAGAACTGACTTTTGTCAAACCAAAGGGAGGAAGCGCCAGCAGCGCTTTCACTGGCAGCCTAGACTTGGGGGATGCTCTCACCCTACATATGGAAAGTGACACGGACGGGGCCCTTAGCTTGGAAGCCCCGCTGCCTACCGTCAAGCTCAGTCAACTTCTGCGCAAGTTCACTAGCCAATCAGGACTGCTGCCCAATGCCTTTGACCCTACGTTCGAGGACGGCTTGGTGCTGATACAGCGCGATTCCAACAACTTGGTATTCCGGTTTGCTACCGTTATGAGTACCCTGGGCACGGTTGTTTTCGAAGCGAAGCGCGTAGATAGCGCCTGGGGGGCCGTTGCTGGTATCAGCTTGGGAGCAAGGAAAGTATCGGATCTGCCGGGGCTGAGCTCGTTAAAGAATTTCGAGAAGGTGTTTCAGCTTCAGGACTTGGTGCTGGTGGTTTCTTCTTTGGATGACGAAGACTTTGTTTTCCCTAACCTTACGCTCTTCGACAGCCCAGCCCTGAGTGCGGGTGGGCTGAAATTGGCCGCAGCTGGCGGTATACTCAAAGGCCTTAATATCTACGCCAAGTGGCAACTGGATACTAGCAACAAAGACCAGAAACTGCTGCGCACGTTTCTGGGGCTTCAGCCTTCTATAGCGGTGGTGCTGCAAGTAGGGGCCAATCCAACCCAGAACAGCCGCCTGTATGTAGCCTATCGCACGACCATCAAAGGCATGGAACTAGACTGCCAGTTTGGTGGACAGCTCAATGCCGGGAAAGTAAGTTTGTTTCTGACTGGTGAGCTACGGGTAAACATTCAGGGGCAGCCAGTACGCTTCAATACCACAATGCTTTTCGTTCCGAACGGCGCCTTCCTGTCGGGCTCCATGATTGGCACGGTTGAACTTCCTTTTTTGCACCTGAAGCTCTCCAACCTAGGCTTGGCTATCGGCATAAACGCCGCTGCTATACCTAGCGTAGGCTTTACCGCCACACTCTCAGTTGACAGCTTCCAGTCATCATTAGCAGTATTCTTAGACAGCACCGACCCCAGCAAAAGCATGCTGGCCGGCTCCGTCAGCGACCTGACCTTGCACGATGTAGTTACGGTTTTCGCACAGACATCCGTACCCCCGGAACTGGGCGAGGTGCTGGAACAAGTGGGCATTGAAGGCACTAGCGACGTCTTTCTTGCTAGCAGCGTAGCCACAGCCCTCGACAACCGGGAACTAGACACCGTAGCCGCAGCGCTGAGTGCGGTAAGCATCAGCATGCCAAGCACGCCCGAGCAGGCACTGCTGGTAGAAGGCGAAAAAGGCCGCTCTTGGTTCCTGACCAACATGACAACCATGCTGCACTACGAGTTGGTGAAGCAGGCCGATACTATCCGCGTCAGACTGAATCCGCAGCTTTACTTCGCACCCCAAACCACGAAGATTGGCGCGCTGGAATTTCAGCAGGCATTTTACATCAATGGCAAGTTGAAAATCTTTGCCTTCGAGGCGATGGTGAAGATTATGGTGATGCCGAGTAAGGGTATTGCGGTGGAAGGCCATATGAGTCCGATCATCATCGGAAATGCCAACCTGTTCAGCATCCTAGCCGATTCGGACCCGGCAAAAGGGCCGCGCATTTCATTGGCTACTTTCAGCGAAGCCGCTCCGGCTTCGGCGCTAGTCCCAACGGCCCCGCCAGTTGCTACTCCAACTACTCCAACCCCGACACCGGCTACCGCCAAATCAGCACCTGCACCGGCTCCCTCAATCCCGTACTCGCCACAAACCGCGGCGCAGGCACAAGGAGCCGCCAAATCAGGCGCTTTGGCATATGCGGCGGCGGCAGGGGCAGCCCAAACACCAGCAGGAATACCGCCGTCGATGGGTCCTGGCGTGCCTCCGGCCCAGCCGATGCCAAACGTACCGATGCCAAATGGCTCGGTGCCAGGGATGCCGTACGGAGGCCCAAACATGCCGTACGGCCCCGCCGGTATGCCATACAATGGTCCAGGAGCACCCTATGGAATGTCCGGCCCACAACCTGGTGCATACGGTGCTCCGAACATGCCGTATGGCTCACCAGGCATACCATACGGTGCACCCGGTCAGCAATACGGTAATCCCACTATGCCATATGGTGGAGCACCCGGCATGCCGTATAGTGCACCCGGAATGCCATACGGCACGCCGGGTATGTCGTATGGTGGGGCAGCGGGTATACCGTATAGTGGCGCCCCCATTATGCCAGCGCCGGGCATGCCGTATGGCGGGCCTGGAATGCCGGGTGCGCCATACAGTACACCGGGTATGCCGTATGGGGGCCCCAATATGCCATACGGACCGCCAAACATGCCGTACGGATCCTCCAACGCGCCTTCGCCATATGGTAACCCCACTATGCCATACGGAGCACCGAACGCGCCTTACGGAGGCCCCGTCGTGCCAGCCCCGGTTGCACCGGTTCCGGTTGTACAGGCGCCTACTCTTCCAGTACCGACAACCCCGCAGCCACAGGGGCAGAAGCCTCACTTCACGCTTGATGGCAGGATAACTCTGCTAGGAATGCAGCGGGGCGTTTCCATCAATGTCGACAGCTCAGGCGCTGTTTTTTCTTTAACGGGCGGAATAGCACCCGGCATCACAGCCAACTTGCGTGGGCAGTTCACTAGCCAGGCAAGTATGGGCGTGGGTGGCTCCTTAGAAGTGGGCCTTGGCTCTATCGACCTGGGAGTGTTGGGCAGCGTGAATATTTCCACTGGCGTGCAAGGCTCCCTGGAACTGGGTGCCGATAAGTCCCACGTGTGGGCAAATTTCAAAGGAGGGGTGCAGTTTGGGGGGCAATCATTGACGCTACCAACCGTGAGCCTGGACGTGAAAACGTCGTCCTTGCTGGAGCTCCCGAAGAAGCTGCTGGAGCTGGTAAAAGCTGCCCTGCAAGACATCTTCAAGGACGCGGAGAAATGGGCAAAATACGTAATGCAAAGCGTGGTGACGGGGGTGCGCGACATTGGCGCTGTGCTCCACCAGTGGTATCGTCAAACCGCCGAGCAGATGGCCAAAACGCTTAAAGAGGCTGGCTATATGATCATCGACGTGACCAGAACCCTCCAAACGTATTTCAACCGCGGTGTTCAGGGAACACTGTTGGTGCTAAAGAGTACCGGCTATGCCATCGACCAAATTGGAAATTCTGTTCGGCAATACTATGGTCTTACGGCGGGCGGAGTAGCAAGTGCTTTGCAGATGGGCAACTACGCCGTAGCTGAAGTAGGCAACTACCTCAAAACTGGATTCGGCCTTTCGACGAGTGGCATAGCCAGCGCCCTGCGGGAGGGCCGGTACGCTTTAAACGAAGTAGGAGCCTATATGCAGACAGGGTTTAAGCTTGGAGCCAGCGGTGTAGCAGAAGCTCTCAAAGGCGGGGGATATGCGGTGAAGGAGGTAGGAAGCTATGTGCAAAAAGGGTTCAACTTAGCAGCCGATGCGCTAACCAGCACCCTGAAAGACGCCAGGTTTGCGGCCGTTGAAGTAGCCAGTGCCCTGCAAGTAGCTTACGGAACCGTTGCCACCCATGCTTCGGCTCTGCTCAAAGGCGTTGGCTATAGTGCTGGAGAAGTTGGTGGTGCGCTGAAGGGAGCGTATGCGCAATCAGAGCAGCAAGCGGCCGTAGTTTTGCGTGGAGTGGGCTATACTGCCGACCAGGTCGGCAGTGGACTTAAATCGGCGTATGGCAGTACGGCCGGTGGTGTGGCCGTTGCTTTGAAGGGCGCCGGGTACGCCGTAAATGAAGTAGGTGGCGCGCTCAAGTCAGCATATGGCAGTACAGCCGGCGGCGTGGCAGTTGCCTTGAAAGGAGCTGGTTATGCCGTAAACGAGGTAGGCAACTTCGTGAAAAATGGTTTTGGCCTTGGTGCAAACGACCTAAGGACTGCGCTGGCGGGAGCAAATTTTGCAACAGACCAAGTCAATGGCTTTTTCAATTCGCTGGGGGGATCGTTTGCTGACAACGCCAAAAATGCCGTGAATACCGTGGCCAAAGGAGCGACCAATGCAGCAAATACGGTGGCCAGTGGCGTAACCAATGTGGCAAACCATACTGGAAACTTCTTTAGTTCGCTGAGGTAGCTGACCTTCTTGCTGGAGTGCAGCACTACCAGCTTCTACCCTACAAGCATACGCCCCAAAGCAGAGCAAATGAGACGCCTCACCTACTCTGCTTTGGGCAATAGGCTACCACCTTTTATTTGTTCTGCTATGGCTGATTTTACGCTTTACTTCCCTACGCTACTCGCTCACGAAGGCGGTTATTGCCACGACCTGCAAGATCCCGGCGGCGAAACCTACAAGGGCATTGCCCGTGCCTACAACCCTAAGTGGGCCGGCTGGCCTACCGTGGATGCGGTGAAAACCCAGGCTGGCCTCGCTACGCCGGTGCCGCGGACGGGCTGGCGGACGCTGAGCAAGGCCCTGGATTCTGAGAAAGCGCTAGGAACCTTGGTCATGAGCTTTTACAAAGCTTCGTATTGGAATTCATTGAATCTGGATTTGGTGCACTCGCAGTGCGTAGCCGAACAACTCGCCGACCACGGCGTCAACTCGGGCACCTCGCGGCCGGCCAAGATGCTCCAGTTTCTGCTGGCCACTGAGTTTAGCGTCAAGCTACTGGTAGACGGGAAGGTGGGGCCGCGCACTATTGCCGCGCTAAACGCTGTAGATCAACAAACCTTCTACACTCGCTTTGTGGCCATGCGGCGCGCGTTCTACAACTACCGCACTGGCAGCTTTTCCCCCACTGAAGATGTGACGCTGGCGCCTTGGCACACCTTCTTTCAGCAGGAGCTGAATCTGAAAACGAACAGCCAGATGCAGAAGTACCTCACCAGCTGGATGAGCCGCTGCCAGGAGACCTTTACGGCGTAGCGCCACATTACTTGCCCCTATACTTCAGCCGGCGGTTGATTGAATCAATGAAAGAAATATCCATCGAGTTTGATGCGAGTACAACCGCTGTGGCTGTCTTTCCTGAGCCTTCGGAAAGTGCAGTGGCTGTGTGCAACCAGCTAGCGCTCAAACCTTACAAAGCAGTGCTGGGCATTATTGGAGCAGCCGATAGCATCGACCCACTGCTGCTACCCAAGCTCACCCAGTTTTTCAGCCGTGGAATTGCCCGCGCCGCCTTGGAAGCCGAAGCCGTGCTTGTAGATGGCGGCACCCAGGCAGGCGTCATGGCGTTGATGGGGGAGGGGGTTGCCAGCCGCGGAAACCGCTCTACACTCATTGGGGTGGCGCCAGCGGCACGGGTTTCGTATCCTGGCAGCTCTGCTTCTGGGGCGCCATTAGAGAGCAATCATTCGCACTTCGTGTTGGTGGAAGGCGAAAGTTGGGGTAGCGAAACCAGCATGTTGTTCAGCTTGATTCAGGCATTGGCTGGCAAAACAGAAACGTTGCCGCAAACCCGTAAGGCACCGCCTGCCCCGACGAGCCAACTACCGGTCTTGTTAGTGTTAGCCGGTGGCGGGCGGGTAGCTATGAACGAGGTACTACGGGCTGTGCGCCACCAACTGCCAGTACTGGTAATAGCGGGCAGTGGTGGCGTGGCCGATACTATAGCCGCAGCCTGGCAAACACCGGACGTCCCCCCCGACGATCCGCTGCTGGCAGAGATACTCGCTGATGGAGTCATGCGCTTTTACCCCTTAAGCGGTTCTGTGCAGGGGCTGGAACGACTGCTCGTTCGGGAGTTGGGTGCCGACCACGTGCTATTGCAAGCCTGGGAAACCTTCGCTGATTATGATGCCAACGCCAACCACCAGCAAAAACGCTTCGAACAACTACAGCAGCTGATCATTGCGTTGGGGCTAATTGGCACCGCCTTGGCCATCGGACAGCAGGTGTACGGACCTAAAAACGAGGCGGGCAGTCTGCTGGCTGCGTCCGAGTTGCTCACGCAAAACCGAGTCGTCTGGTGGCTGGTACACCATATTCTGATCCTAATTCCGATTACCCTAACGATTCTGATAACGGCGCTCAGCCGCTTCAAGCAGGGCACCAAAAGGCTGCTGTTGCGTGCTGGAGCCGAAGCCATCAAGCGCGAAATTTATCGGTATCGGACGCGGGCATTGTATTACCAGAGCAATGCTGAGTCGCAACTGGCGGAGCGCATCGAGGATATCACCCGGCGCACCATGCAGACGGAAGTCAACTCGTCGTCACTCATACCTTACAACCAAAAAAACGGTTTTCCCCCTACTACGGGCTCCGATACAGGCATTGGGATGCTGACGCCGGCCCAGTACGTGGAGGTTAGGCTAGGCAACCAGCTAGCGTATTTTCGACGGAAAGCGGTGCGGCTGGAGCGGCAGCTAAAAGTTCTGTCGTGGCTGACGTTCCTGCTGGGAGGCGCGGGCACATATATGGCTGCTATTGGCCAACAGGTCTGGATTGCCTTGACCACGTCTTTAGTGGCGGCCATGGGCACCTTCCTAAGTTACCGGCAGACGGAAAGCACGCTCATCAAGTTCAACCAGGCCGCTACCAACCTCTCCAACATCCGGGCTTGGTGGAATGCCTTGTCGGTCGAAGAGCAGCTTCGGCAATCGAACACCGATTTGCTGGTGGAACACACCGAACAAGTGCTTGAGCTAGAGCTGGCGGGCTGGGTCCGGCAGATGCAAGACGCACTAGCCGAACTCCACAAAAATCAACCCGCTACCACTGACCGAACCGAAAAGCTTCCGCTCCCAGAGCCAGAATTGGTGGCTGCTGTACCCCGCGCCCCTGCCCCCGCGCCGGTGCAACGCCAGCCAGTCGTTGTTGCTACCGCCCCGGTTATCCTAGTGGCTGCTGAAGAAGCGCCAGAACTGACGGCCGATGCTGTGCTGCCGACCGAGGACACTGCTGATGTGCCGCTCCCAGACGATTCGGCCGAGGTTGCGCTAACCGAAGAGTCCACTTACAGCCTCGAGAGTAAACCTTAAGCCTGCCTCATGCAGCCGCTCCCCTCTGACTGGTCATACAGCTTGCTTGTTGCCTAGCTGCCCGCAGCCCTTTGTTACCGCACTCCAACCCCTCTCTACTATGAAAACGCTTACGCCTGCCTTACTGAAGCAATCTGTGGAAAAGCTGGGCTTCCATTGGCACACTGCCCACCCAAATATCGTCGGCATCCGCACCAGTCTTACCCTGCCCGATATCTTCAATGACCTGATGGTCTGCTGCTGGCGCCAGCCTGCTATGCCCGCCGGACTGTCGGTGGTAGCGCAGCAGCAGTTTCTGGCGAAGTGGTTTTTCGTGGGCAAAGACGGCAAACCGATCAAGCCCGACGGCGTGGCAGGCAACAACACCACGTTTGCGCTGCAACAACTAGCCGCCACTGCAGGCACTGAACGCCTTAAGGCCTGGATTGTCACCACTACCCCCGGTTTGTTTTACCTGCAAAAACCCCTCAGCAAAGCCGGCTGCGCGGTGCTGGTGCCCGGGCAATACAAGGGTGTATACCAACTGGGTTTCCACCAAAGCAAACAAGAACATCCGGCTCTGGTCCAGCTCAACGGCAAAGTACGCGCCTACCGCGACAACGACCGGGACAACACCGCCGAAGAAACCAAGCTTATTGAAGAAGGCTTTTTCGGCATCAACATTCACCGGGCCAGCTCCATGGGTGCCACGCCGCGCATCAGCAATTGGTCGGCGGGGTGCCAGGTATTCCAGCGCAAGACGGACCACAACGAACTGCTCGGCATTTGCGAAGCCTTCCGCCACGATGCCAGCAACTGCTTCTCCTACACCCTGTTGCGCGAACGGGAGCTAGTGTAGAGCTTATTGCTCCTGAATAGATTGCATCTTTTGTTGAAAAATTTAAATATTTTCTTGGCTACAGCCTAACTCAAGAGTAGAGTATCCGTAGCTTGCCGAATTATTAAATTGCTCAAAAACAGTCAGTTATACGCAGCAAGGATTGATGTATTACTGATAGAATAGAGCCCTGTTTTTCTCGTTCATTTTGCTCACTTCACTATCATATGACCCACCGTTTACTCCTTAGTACTTGTACCCGGCTTGGCAATGCCCACTACTTAATCCTGCTGTGGCTATGCTGGATTTTAAGCATGGGCATTACCCTAGCGCAAACTACGCCGACTTTTATGGTGCGCGTAACGCCAACTGGCCCCGTGAGTATTTGCACTGGTACCACCCGGACCTTGACTGCTACGGCGGTGTACCCGGCCTTCAACCCCGGAACCGGCTTTACTGGGGGAACCGTGACGGCTATGGCCATTGACCCAAATACCGGTAAAACGTTAGTAGCTGGCTCTTTCTCTCGCTATAACGGCGTTCTGCGTAACGCTATTGTTCGTCTTAACCTCGACGGTAGTCTAGACGAAACCTTTCTTCCTCAAAGCACGAGCACTGACGGCACAATACGCGTCATAGCAGTGCATGATGGCACTATCCCCAATTTAGCTGGTAAAATAGTGCTCGGCGGTTCCTTCACTACATACGGCAATGCAACCTCCTCGTACAGAGGCATTGTCCGTCTGAATGCAGATGGCAGCGTAGATGGGGGGTTTACGGTGGGTGCAGGTTTCAGCGGTCCTAATGGCAATGACCCTGGCGTGGAAGCCTTGGCTATACACCAGAGTACCGGCAATGTGGTAGCGGGCGGCAGTTTTACTAGTTTCAATACCACCCCGCGTAACGGCATTGTTCGACTCTCTTCTGCCGGTACTACGGACGTCACTTTCAACCCACCATTCACAAGTACTTATAATGAGGTAGTACGGACCTTAGCTATAGACCAAGCCACAGGCAACGTACTGGCAGGTGGCGACTTCGAGAATGGTTCAACCAGGGGTATTGCCCGTATCCGGGCTGATGGTAGCTTCGACCCAGCCTTTAACCCAGGAGGAACAGGTTTCAGTGGTGGAGGTGACATCTCGATAAGATCCTTAGTTGTGGATCCAAATACTAATGACATACTGGTTGGTGGCTTTTTCAACGAATACAATGGTACCCCGCGCAAGGGCATTGTTCGCCTCTCCACCACCGGCAGCGACACTGGGTTTTCCCCTAGTACTGGTACTGGCTTTGTTTCTGTTGATAAACTGGCCTTGCAGGATGGCAAAGTATTGGCACTTGGCACCTTCGGCAATTCTTCTGAGGTGATTACTCGCTTTCTGGCCAACGGGTCTTCAGATCCTGGATTCACTCCTAGTTCAAGATTTGTTGGTACTGTAAGTGAAATGGTAGTACAGACTGACCAGAAAGTGTTGGTAGGTGGCACCTTTCCCAACCGTATTGCCCGCCTCAACGCCAACGGCAGCCTAAACAACACCGACACGCCCTTAACTGTAACTAGTTACGTTTGGCAAAATGGCACGAGCACTGTTTCGACCAGAGATACTGTAGCTGCGAATGCCACCGGCAGCTATACCGCCACGGCTACACTTGGCGCAGGTACAGCCGTATCCCCCGCCGTAACTGTAACCGTAAAGCCAACCCCTATTATACCCACTTTTCCGTCTACGACCACCTCTGCCGGTACCGACGTTACGCTTGAGGGCACCAATCTGGGCAGCATCCGTCGCGTATACTTTACCAGTGCGCCAGCCGCAGGACAAACGACGCCCGGACGTTGTGCGGGTACGTTCGTAGTCGTGTCATCCACTCAGCTTCGGGTAACTGTGCCCGACAGTGCTATTACCGGGCCGCTTACGCCCACTACGCTTTGTGGCACCCTCTCTTCTCCTAGCAGCTTCACAGTACTGCCTACAGTTAAAACTTTCTCGCCACTATCAGTGGCAGCCGGATCCACGGCAACTGTTAGGATCTTCGGCACTGGGTTCACAAGGACTGGTACTACCGTACGCCTGAACAGCAGTAATCTTTTAAACGTCACGGTCATTTCGCCTACTGAGCTGACTGCGCAGCTACCGGCAACTGCTGCCACTGGCCCCTTAACCGTAACCACCACTGGAGGTAACGATACCAGCGACAACAATTTTGTGGTAGTCAACGTGGCAGCAGGCCACATAGAATTTACTACCAGCCAAACCGTTACAGATCGTGCGTATTCTGGCGACGTTGTTGTTAGAAGCGGCGTGACGCTAACTGTGAAAGGCTACCTTCAGGTAGCTGGACGGCTCATTGTACAAGACGGTGCCACACTTGTCACCGGCACTAGCTGGGGTCCTCCTCCTGACACTCGTGGCGCTGATGCCGGTATGGTTGTGGGCGGAGGCAGCTTCGTGCTGGCAGCTGGAGCAACGCTGGTTATTCGCGACCCGGCTGGTATCAGCAGTGGCAGCGGTCCATTCGGCGCGATTCAGTTATCGAACCGCTTATTCTCTCCTGATGCCAACTACGTTTACCGCGGTAGAGTCAACCAAGCAACGGGCAATGGCCTACCCAGCCGGGTGCGTACGCTGGAGGTTAGCTTATCGCCCCGTACTCCCAACACCCGGCTGACTCTTACGCTCACCAGCCCCACGTCATTTTCCCAAAAGCTACTAATGGGAGACAGTAGCACCTTCAATGTCACGGGCCAAAACTTAACTTTGCTTTCTGATGATAGAGGGACGGCGCTGGTAGAAAATATAGGTACTGGTACGAGTTTGGGAATTGTTCAAGGTTCTGTAACCGTGCAGCGCTACATCAATCCGGCTGCCAACAACGCCAATGGCTTGCGCTACTACGGCTCTCCCGTGGCGGGGGCCCAGGCCTCCGTGTTGGCGGTGCCTGGGCAAACTCCTCAGGTGTACGACTACAACCAAGACCGACCGGCTAATCAACAAGACACGGTGCAACTCATCACCTACGGCTTCGCTCCAATTCCGCCTGCCACGCCTTTGGCACCAGGGAAAGGCTACCAGGCCGCTATTCGGGCCGCTACGACAGTGAATTTCACCGGAACCCTCAATAACGGCACTTACACGCCGACCCCGCTTGAAAGATCGGGGGAGTATTATGCCGGATGGCACCTAGTCAGTAACCCTTATCCTTCCCCTCTCGACTGGGACCGGGTAGATTCCGTGGATCGTGCTAATTTAGATGCAGCTATTTACATATACGAGAGCATAGGCCCTGGCAAAGGCTACTACCGCAGCTATGTAAATGGTGAAGGCACGGCTAGCCCCCTCATTGCCATGGGACAAGCTTTTTTCGTGCGAGTGAAAGAGGGAAGGACTAGTGGCAGCCTCACATTTCGCAATTCTCAGCGCGTTACAAATGATAGCATCCAAGTCTCCTTCAACCGACCTACCGCCCGCGCTCGAGTACGACTAAATGGAGGCAGAGGGAATGGTTGCGGGCAGCAGTGCAGAACCACCGCTACATCGTTTGACCCTAGACCGGGATCTGAATACAGCCGAGCTACTGTATATGCGCAACCTGGAGCAACTAATAGGTTCAACCCAAACTTTGACGCAAGAGCTAGTGAATTGCAGTCCCGCAGTACCGTAAGCTTGTCTATCGTAGATAGCCAGGGGGAGGAGCTTTCTGTGAAAGCGCTTGGGAACCTAGTAGCTACCACGGTGTTGCCCCTTATCTTTAACGCTATTGTTCCTGCTGCCGATTACGTAATTGGACTCAGCAAGGCGGAGCAGGATGCCTTACCGGCAGACTTAACTCCCTACCTACGTGATAACGTCCGAAATAGGTGGGTGCCTTTGCGTGATTCTGTCTATACCTTTGGGCTTACGGCAGAACAAATCCTGAAACCCATTGCGGGACGCTTCGAGCTACGCTTTAGCCGGCCTCAAGTATCAAGCACCCAATCGCCTTGGTCCAAGGCGGGTGACGTGAATGTGTACCCCAACCCAGCTCACCGGGAAGTCAATGTATTGGTGCCAGCTATACCCGGCGCACTGCAAGTGCATGCAACGCTACGCAACACGCTGGGGCAAGTGGTACGCCAACAAGTTAACGCGTTACCGGCAGCCGGTACTACCCTTCGGTTAGATGTCAGTAACCTGGCGGGGGGCGTCTATATCTTGCGCTTACAAGCAGGCGCCGCAACTGTCACCCGGCGAGTGATTGTAGAGTAATGTATAACCAACTATCGGCCAGCAAAAAGCCGGACTGCACCAACGTGCGGTCCGGCTTTTTGCTGGCCGATACTCACTACTGCTCAGTCCACGGGGCCATCATAGTCATTGGTTAGGTTCAACAGCACAAAGTCGTCGTATGTGTGCCAGCCGTCGTCAGGCCGTGTCGTGTGCAAATGCGCTAAACCGGTGAGTATAAGGTCGAAGTATAGCTGCTGCTCATTCTGCTGCGTGTACACGGGTGCATCCTGAACGGCCTGATAACTGTTGTCGGCCAGGCTTCGGCCGATAGCCATATAATGCAGGTTGCTCGCCTCATCAGGAGGAATAGTTTCCCTGGTCAGGAAGACTGCTGTCTGCTCCAAGCTATCTTCTTTGCGCCGCTTGTGAGGCCGCCAATAAAACAGACTAATGCTACTACCAGCCGCCGCTGCTGGTTTTTGTTGAACAAGGCGCTGATAAGCCGTCAAAAACTTGTCTAGCCGCGCTTGTTCACGTTGGTTATTCGTAAACATAACTTGTTCGCCAGCACGAATTTTCGTGATAGTAGGCAGCGGCGCGGGCAGCGCTGTAGCCAACATGAAGGCTTCTTGCACGCGTCCAGTGTGGGCCAGGGCAGTAGCTAGGTCTGAAAGCGCAACCTGTAACGGCACTTGGGAAAATAGTGGTTGCCGGCCTAGTTGCCGCACAAACGGCAGGATATCCTGCTCTAGTTTCAGTTGGCGCAGTCGGTCTTTGTCTCGGAGCGCAGCCGAAATAGTATACAAGAAGGTATTGCGTTGCGTACGCGCTTTATCGCCGGCTAGTGACTCAAGCGCAATGGCACGAATCCAGGTCAGGTTTGGCTCGTCTTCCCTCCGACGCTGCAATGCAGCAGTGCGCAAAGAAAACCAACTAATACCCGAAGCACGGTCGGGCAGAGCCGCCTCTCGAAAAGCAATGCTGTCTAGCTGCTGGACTACGCTAGGATCAGACGTTTGTGAAGCAGTTGCGCGCCGGAGTTCATACAAGAAGAAGGAATCGAAAGCACACGTATAGTATGCTTCGAACATCAACGTTTTCGGGCGAGTGGGTTGTTGCAGGTAGTGAATGGGGTCTTGGGCTACGCTACTAGTTTGGCTCATTTGAATGGCTTCGGCTGCCCCCAAATCCCATTGAAAAGAATTGATAGCCTCTTGCCCGCTCCGCAAGCTTCTCAACTTTTCCAGCGCCTGGCTAAACTCCCCGAACGACTGCGTTGCTGCTGCTGAATCGTGCTTTATTTCAGCCAAGTAGATTCCACGAGCCTTGGCTAGAAAAGCTTCTAAAAAAGCCTTGTTTCGGGGATAATGAGTAGCATTGTGCGCAGTCTTTTCAATAAATAAAGGCTCAGCGGCGGCTATGGCTGGAGTAGCTTTTGCCAATGTAGCCCATACCCTGTCCCGCACCGCATTGGGTATGGAGAAACTTACCCGGTCCAGATTCAGGCGGTCAGGATTGACTGCCCCCAGATGGATAGCATCGGTTTCCACGTTTTCAACCGCCGGGAAGAGCGGATTCACTATGTATACTCTGGATCCTGGGCTTACGCTAAGTAGGCTGTATGCTGTAGCCGCGTACAGTTCATTGAAAGAGAAGCCTCCTATCTTGCTACTGCGGTGCAACAGTGAATAAACGTTTGCGGGCGTGAACAACTCATACTTCACAAAATAAGGTATCAACGCAATGCCGCCATTCGCGTCATTGAGATTGGCGGATTGGCGGTAAAGCGAATCCAAGCACTGCATTACCTGTGGCACCCGTTTCTGCGCCGCAAAGATGATAGCCGCTGTTTGGTACCCACCACTATGCTCGATGCTGCCTCCATTAGCGTACAGATTCAGGGCAGGAGGGAAAAACCGAACAAACTGCTGATGAGCGGCTGATCCAGGAGTTAATGGATTTAAGTTATCGAGAAAACGTAATTCAACCGGGCTGTAATTGCCCTGCCCCAGTAGTACGCGAAGGCAAAAACCAAAATCAACCGGGTTTGGGGCGGCACCGGTAGTGGTAGTTACCTCGCGCTGGGCGTATTCACGCAGCCGTAGCAGAAGCTTTTGCTTTATAGCTGTTAGGCGCTGGAGGTCAGCGGGCAATGGAGTCCGTAGCTGAGCACCTTGCGCCAGATGAAGCGCAGCATAAGATTCGTAATACGTGATAGCCATTATCGTACGACTAGTGCACACGGCTAGCTTTCGCTGATATGCGCTTAGAGCAGGCTGGCCGTTGGGAGGCACCAGAATGCTGCCCGCTTTCGTAAGGCGACGGTCTAAGTCTAGAAGTAGTCGGCGGGTCCACGGATGTCCACGCTCAGCCCAATCATAGTGCTCATTATTGGTCCACCGAAACATAGCTAGTTCGATGTTGAGCGCCAGATCAGGGTCTTTTAAGGCATCAAGCTTCTGCGGAAAAGCATAGAAAGCAGAATCATGGCTCCCAAACCAGGGCTGGTAAACGAATTTCTTAAGCCGGTCGGTGTCAATCAGAAAACGAGCCTTGCTTTCCATGGACACATAAGGCGAGGCCAAAAAAGGCGTCCGCTGCTTGATAATAGAGTACGCCACGTAGTCGGCTCGTTTCTGCCGAGCCGACCAAGTCAGCCACCCTAGTCCCACTAGCAACACTGGCAGCAACACACCCGCGATGAGGCGCCCTAGGCCATAGCGAGCCACCATCAGCGGCACGAATAAGCGGCGGCGGCTAGCAGCTAGAAAGCGAGTTAGTATCGTGCTCTGCTCGGCGGCCTGTTCTTGACGGTGCGTTGCGCTTGGGCCAGATGCTACATAATGCGCCAGCCAACTTGCGCTGACTTTTTTGCGGCGCTTCCACTGTGAAAAGTACATATAAGGCCCGATGGGCAGCAAAAAGCCTGCATTCTCGGCGTTGGCCTGCCAACGGTCAGCTTGCTGCATCAGGTCCTGGGCCGTGCTGACATCAGATGCTTCGCTATTGGCCCACTCAGTAAGGTGATTCCAGTTTCGAATCAGACTCTCGTGGGTTATGTCGAGCACCGTGTCGGGTGGGGGCACCTCTTGATCATCTTCTTCGCCCAGCAAAAAAGGCGACAGAAACGTTGTGCCGGCCTCTCGGAAGGGCCGTAGCACTTGGCACACCACAGGCCAGGATAAGAGCGGGTCGTTGAGTATGGCCGTGATTTCGGCTCCGGTCAGGCGGTTACGCACCACGCGCTGGCCGTTGGTGCGCGTAAGCAACCGGAATGTCTGCTCGATAATCTGCTCTACTCTACCCGGCGGCAATGGAGGCTGAAACGTCTGGTTGTAGCGGGCCTCTGCTTCGTAGTACAGCTGGTTGGCATGCGCATCCAGTACGTTGCGCAAGGAGGGGTTGGCGAGTAGAAACTGCCGTTGATGCACTGAAATAGAAGATTGCCATGCTGCAAAGCGCTGCTGATCGGCAGCAGGTAGCTCGTCGCTGAGGCCCCCCACCATGGCATAATGAAGCAAGTCCATTTCTTCACGCCCCTCGTTGGCCGCCAGCCAGATTCGGCGTAAGGCGTGCTGCAGCACTGGTAGCTGGTCCTGGCCGTTGTGCATATCATAGAGCAGGCGTTGTACTAGCCGCTCACTGATCCGGTTGCCGCTAAGCAGCGCAGGCTCCTTGATAACTTCCACAAACTCGTGGCGTAGCAGCCGCGGCACAAAGTACTGGCTGACCCCAATCTGTTCAATCAGGCCCCGAAACTCTGCACATTGCCCTACAAAGTCGGAGCGCATGGTGCATACAATATAAATAGGCAGGTTAGCAGCGTGGGCAAGTTGTACAGTTTCCAGCAACAGGTTCACTACGGTCTGGGCTGCGGTGTTGGGTCCGTTGCCAGAGTAATTCTCTGGATTAGTGAAAAACTCTTCGAACTGATCCACGACCAGCAATAGGTTAGCCGCCTGCATCTGGCGCTGCCGCTTCTCCTGCACGGTAGTTTCGGCGGGTAGCTCCGTGGGCGGACAGAGCGAAGACGCCTGGTAGAGCTGCGCCAGCGCAGAAAACCCTTGTTCCAACTCGGTTTCCACAGCTGCTTCGCTGCTTTCCAAGCGCAGTGCCGTAGCTACTGCGCGGGCCATGTTGCGTAACGGACTCCGCTCGGGGCGGAACGTGGCGACGGCCCAGTTACTGTAGCGGCCCCTCAGAAAGCCAGCTCGAATTTCAGGCAGTAGCCCTGCAAAAACCAACGAGGACTTGCCGTCGCCAGAAGAGCCCGTAATCATGACGAAGCGCTTGTCGGCTAGCAAGGCCAGACATTTTTCCACGTGTGCTTCGCGCCCCCGGAAGTAAATAGCTTCCTCTTCTGTGAAGGTGCGCAGCCCTGTGTAAGGGCAAATGGGTTCTTCTGGGCCAAACAGAGACGGTTCGGAATCGCAATATTCTGCCATTACGAGCGGGCGTTAATCTGCTGGAATACACGCCGAACTTCTTCACTCACTCCCAGGTGAGATTGAATGCAAGAGATAACCTTCGGGGCTTTGAAAGCACGCATCTTATTCTGAACGGGGTCGTCCTCACCCACAAATAAGATAGGCGTAGAAGAATTGGCTCCGCCTACCAAGCGCCACACTTGCTTTACAAATGGTAGTGCCCATTCAGCACTGTGCTTGAAATAAACCACTGCGAGCTTGCTTTTAGGAATCGTACGCACTGTAATTTTCTTGTACAGATCCTCGCTATCGGGCTCGATTGTAAGCAGTTCCAGCGGAATATGTTCGCTTAGCCGGTCGGTTATTTCGTTGGCCTCCAAGCTATCCAACATATTGTATACAAAGAAGATGTCGGTTTCTTTCTCTTCGGTTTCTGGTGGAGAAGCTACTTGGGTGAGCGTGCTGCGTAAGTCTTCTACCAGTTGCATAGCGTTCGGCGCGTTCGTAAAGGTGCACCGCTCCGTTAGCTCATTGCGAATAGCATTTACAAAGGCTTTCTGCGCTGGTTTTACGGCTAGAGTCTCGTCTGGGCAGTACCAAATAAATTGTCGAAAGCTGGTGCGACCGGCGTGTACACGGCGTGCCTCCTGGTAGGCATACATAGGGAACGAACATTCCTCGTCTTCTTCGAAACGGCGACCAAACTCGTTACCCAACAAGTGCACGGAGCATGTAGCGGAGGCCATGGCTTCCTGGGTGCGCAACCGAAACTCATTCTCATCCAAAGGACAGTCGGCGGTTGGCACTACGTGCAAGCCAGCTTTCGTGCAGATCAATGCTAGCTCTTCGCGCCGAGTTGCTAGTTCTTTGGATGTCCAAGGCAAAAAGACAACCGGGCCTGCAACTGGTGGAACTGGCATGACCGGGCGCAAGTTCACGCTTGGCTCGGCCAAATTCGCAACCGGAGGTAGCCCATAAACTACCGGTGCAGATACTACCCCAAGTCTAGACTGCTTGACGGCGGCCACCAATTCCTTGATGGCATTAGCCACCTTATTAATCTGGTTCCTATATAATAATCCTCCGCTAGTATGGGGCAACTCATCATCTTTCGCCCGCAATGGCCTATTCACCCCTAGCTCCTGGTAAACGAAGTCGATGGTGCGCAGTTGCCCACCTAAAGTCTTCTCCAACAGCTGTACATCACTTAGGTCAAGGTTATGGATTCGCAACGGCAAAATGCGGCACCCAACATTGCCATTCTGCAAGCGCACGTTTAAGCCAAGTTTATCCTGACTTGCCTGTTGGTAAAAAGGCACAAACTCATGTTTCCAAGAAAACCTTTCGGTATCACAATAGGTCTGCGAGATCAGCGGAATCAGTATAAAAGCCCGCAGTCGATGCTCTAAGCTCGGGCCGACTAATGCAGTATCGCTAAGACCATCATTGAGATTTTTGTCGAAGTAAATACTCAGGCGTTCTTTGACAGTTGCTGCTAGCTCTTCCTGCAGCCGAGAAACAAATTCAGTGACCCAGCCATCAAAGAGATTATCATTGTGGCGGTAGCTAATAAAAATATCATACTCAAATTCGGGTAATAAAGCTGCCATAGAGTGGATGTAGCGAAAAAGGAGCCGCCTCAACACCAACTGGCCGCTTAGTCCAAATATACCACTTGCCTTACAGTGAATGGCACTGTTTTAACACTAAATACGATTATTTCAATTGTTACAGATACTGTATAGTATAATTCATGCAAGTTCTTGTACTAGCTGACATTGCCAACCATCAACTTGACACGGTGTTAATAGTGTCATCCCAACATGCGTCCGCTTTTCCAGACAAATTGGGCCTAGTAAGAAGCAAGTCAAATTCAAGCTATGTCACCGAAGCACTTTGCTCGTCTCATCATTTCACTTGCTCGTCACTAGAGTCTATAAGTGAAATTGCATAAGCAGAATTACCCTCGATAAGTAAGGATTATCAAGGGTAATACTCTTTAAGGACAAACTGGATTGGTATTGTATAACCACTGTTACTATAGTTCAAAAGCCCTTAATAAATTCAAGCTGCAGGACTGTTTCTTTCAACCCATGCATTCCAACTGCCAATTAGCGTGACGCAACTACTCCTTATTATATAGAGTGCAGAATCTAGAGATGCAGTAGCGTCTTGCTTTATGCATCAAGTCTTGTAGCGAAGGTGTGGATTAGTGGAAGCGCCAGCGCATGGTGACAGATCCGCCTGCGCTTCTTCCTATAAATGGAAACGCAGGCGGATAATGATAGGTGAATGCGACTAGCTGCTTACCTAGAATTTAACAGGAGCACAAGGCGTGAGGGTAAC
>NZ_CP094669.1:0-72500 GCF_022827545.1 Hymenobacter tibetensis | reverse complement strand
GTTTACAACCCAGAAGGCCTTCATCCGGCACGCGGCATGGCTGGGTCAGGCTCTCGCCCATTGCCCAATATTCCCTACTGCTGCCTCCCGTAGGAGTCTGGCCCGTATCTCAGTGCCAGTGTGGGGGATCACCCTCTCAGGTCCCCTAAGCATCGTCGCCATGGTGGGCCGTTACCCCGCCATCTAGCTAATGCTACGCAACCCCATCCTTGACCAATAAATCTTTCCCAATTACCTGATGCCAGGCCGCTGGTATATGCGGTATTAATCCGCCTTTCGGCGGGCTATCCCCCAGTCAAGGGCAGGTTGGTTACGCGTTACGCACCCGTGCGCCACTAGTGTATTGCTACACCCGTTCGACTTGCATGTATTAGGCCTGCCGCTAGCGTTCATCCTGAGCCAGGATCAAACTCTCCATTGTATAAATATGCTTACCCTTAGCGAACTAAGAGCGATGTCGAGTGCTGACCCTACTCACTATTTGACGTTGTCGTCGTTTAATTCGTGTTGCTTGGTTTTCCGTGTTCAAGTATTAAATCACTGAGGATCTAACGTTTGAATCACTTACCATTTGTTTGTCTCAAACATTCAAAGAACGTATGCCCTTCCCGTTGGAAGAACCGTGTGACGACTCATTCAGGTCGTCTTTTTGTTACTCAACCGAGCGTCGTTTCGTTCGGGGTTGCAAAGGTAATCAGCTTTTTTCAGAAGTCAAGAAATTTTTAAAAATAATTTAAAAATTTCTTTTTGTCTGTTTCCTAAGCGGCTCTCTATTTCGAGCGGGGTGCAAAGGTAAGATGCTTCTTAGTTTCTTGTCAAGTGACAGAGAAAATATTTTCTCTCTAAACTTCCCTGATTCGCTACCCATGTGCCCTTCCTATTGAAGCGGGGTGCAAATATACTAGGTGGCCTTCCTTTTGCAAGGTTCCAACCCCATTTCATCAAACAAATTTCACTAAAAAAATATTTTTGGAACCCTACACAGCATATTACTTACTCATTTTCAACACCGTAGAGGAGTATTGTTCTTCATAGAAAAGCCTGTTATCCTGTCTATAGATGGATAGACAGGATAGCAGGCTTTTCTATGAAGAACTAGCTTATTATAGAAGCGAGGGACTACACCTCAGCCGCTACTTGCTCGGGGCGACGTACGCTCGTTCTTTCTTTTGCAGCTACTACGGTTACTACTACATACTTTGAGGTAGGCGTATTACTAACCTCTGCGACGCTGGAAATAGGCACTAAAGGGTTGGCTTCGGGGAAGTAGGCGGCCACGTTGCCTCTAGGAATGTCATAGGGAACCACCACAAACTTCTCAACGGTGCGTTGCTCGCCTTCGAAGTGGCTGGTTATATCAATTAAGTCTTTGGCTTTGAGGCCTCGGTCGGCGACATCCTGCGCGTTCATGAACAGCACCCGGCGTTCATTGTGGATACCACGGTACCGGTCGTTGTACTCGTAAATAGTGGTGTTGAACTGGTCGTGGCTGCGTACAGTCATTAAAACCAACTGGCCGGGTTCTAATGTATGCTTGTTTATAGTAGTGGCGGTGAAATTGGCTTTGCCGTTTTTGGTCGTGAATTTCCGCTCCCGTGGGCCGTTAGGCAGATAGAACCCGCCGGGGCGCCGAAGCTTCTCGTTGAAGTTTTCAAAACCAGGGATGACTCGGGCAATATGGTCGCGGATGACGTCGTAGTTTTCGGTCATGGCTACCCAGTCGGTGGTGGTCCGGTCGCCGAGGGTGGCAATGGCTACTCCGCTGATAATGGCTACTTCGCTCAGCATCTCCCCAGCCAGTGGTATCAGCGTGCCTTTGTTCTGGCTTACAACACCCATTGAGTTTTCGCAGGAGGTCATTTGGTGACCAGAACGCTGCATATCAATGTCGAGGTGAGTGAAGCACGGCAGCAACAGGCTGGTTTTTCCGGTGACGAGGTGGCCGCGGTTAAGCTTGGTGCCCACGAAAACAGTTAGGTTTTGCTTGCGCATTCCTTCTGCTATAAGTTCGGTGTCGGGGCCGGCTGCCAGCAGGTTGCCGCCAAGGCTGAAATACACCTTGGTTTTGCCTTCTACCATCGCCTTAATACTTTCTACTACATCGAAACCATCTTCACGCGGGGCCGAGAACTTGAACTCCTTCTCCAGGGAATCGAGGAACTCTTTGCTTACTCGCTCCCAGATACCCATTGTCCGGTCGCCTTGCACGTTGGAATGGCCACGGACAGGGCAAGTGCCAGCGCCAGGCTTGCCGATGGCTCCCTTCATCAACTGGAGGTTGACAATTTCCTGGATGGTTTGGACGCCGTTCTTTTGCTGTGTGACGCCCATTGCCCAGCAAGTGATGATCTTCTGTTTGGTGGCAATGAGGTTAGCCGCTTCCAGAAGCTGATAGCGCGAAATTCCGCTTAGCTCCTCAATATCTTCCCAACTAGTGTTGCGGATATTTTGCTCGAACTCTTGAAAGCCGGTGGTGTATTCGGCTACGAAGGCACGGTCAACTACCTGCCCCGGATTCAGGTCTTCTGCTTCGAACAAGTGCTTCATGATGCCGCGCAGCAGAGCCATGTCACCGTTCACCCGCACTTGCAGATACAAATCAGTAATAGGGGTGCCATCACCCATCAGGGCACCGAGGGCCCGGAATGGGTTCATGAAGTCCTGTGGGTTTTTGAAGTGGTTGAGACCTGCTTCAATCAAAGGATTGACGCTGATGATCTTGGCCCCATTACGCTTGGCCTTTTGCAGGGCCGTGAGCATGCGAGGATGATTGGTACCAGGGTTTTGGCCGATAATAAGAATGACTTCGGCTTCGTATATATCATTGAGCGTAACCGAGCCTTTGCCTAGCCCAAGGGTCGGGCTAAGGGCAGACCCGCTGCTTTCGTGGCACATGTTGGAGCAGTCGGGCAGGTTGTTGGTGCCAAACTCGCGGGCAAAAAGCTGGAACAGGAATGCTGGTTCGTTGGGTACCTTGCCCGAGGTATAGAACACGGCTTCATCGGGAGAATCCAGCGCGTTTAGCTCGTCGGCCACAATCTGGAAGGCTTCGGGCCACTCTATCTTCGTGTAGTACTCGGAGCCGGGGCGTTTTACGAGGGGGTGCGTTATACGACCCGTGTTGTTTTGGTCCCGGTCGGTGAGGCGGGAAAGCTCGGCCAGGGTGTGTTTGGCAAAGAAGTCGGGGCCAGCGGACCGGTCATCGGCATCAGAAGCCGTGGCTTTGGCACCGTTTTCACAGAACTCGGCAATGGATCGGTGGTCGTCGGGGTCGGGCCAAGCGCAGCTCGAGCAGTCGAAACCGTCTTTCTGGTTCATACCCAACAGGGCTTTGGAGCCCCGACCTACCCCCCCCTCGGTCCAGCTGAATTGCATGGACTTGATAACAGCCGTAACGCCAGCGGCTACTTTGGCTGGGCCTTCCAAGCGCAGGCCGGTTAGCTCTTCGGGGGGTTGGGCCAGAATAGGAAATAGGTACTTGGCATTGGCTGTTTCAGGAGCCGGAATGTGTCGTTTGGGCGCATCGGCACTGGCTTCGTGCTCGGCCATGGTTGGGTTGTCGGAATTGGTGTGGTAGTGGTCGGGGGCTGGTGCTTCACCCTGACTAGGACGCTCGCCGCTTTTGGGGGCATTGCTGGCTTTTTGCTCTTGCTGCTTGTTGGCCTGGCTAGGGTCGGTGAGGGGGGAATCTTCCATGGCTTGGTGGGGGTTACGGTGGGAATCTCTAGCACAACACAAAGGCAATCAGCTAGTGCTTACAGCCGAGGTCCTTTTCTACTAATATATGTACAACTTGGTTGTCGGCAACTGCGACGGTACCACGTAGGCTGACCTCCTCGGAAGAGGTCCAGGTGTCGGCAACGGAGGGGGGCAGGCGCACTACTACCCGGCCAGCCGTATAAGAGATGCCAAGGGCGGAATCAGTGGCCGTTTCGTCGCGCTGGAGCGCGTACACGAGTCGGTCGGAGACGGATGGGCCCAGGGGTACCACAGTTTCGAGGCGGCCTTCTTGCTGGAAAGCTTCCACTTCTTCGGAGGATAGGCGGAGGCGGAGCGTGTTGTCTTCGAGACGGAGTTTCATGAGCTAGGTGTGCTGATGGTTCGGGGGTGGCAACTGAGCTTTAGGGACCTTAGTTGGAGCCGGACGAAGCAAGGTGACCTGCTTCGGGTGGGAGACGCAGGCGCCATTCGTGGCAATACACGTTGTAGCGGTTTTGCCGCACGAAGCCACAGATGGTCATGCCGAAATTGCGGGCGGCGGAAACAGCTAAAGAGCTGGGAGCACCTACGGCCGTTAGAATTGGGATACCGGCCACGGCCGCTTTCTGTACGAGCTCGAAGCTGGCACGGCCGCTCACCAACAAGATGTGGTTGTGCAGTGGCAGCCACTCCTGTAGTAGGGCCGCCCCAATTACCTTGTCTAGTGCGTTGTGTCGGCCTACGTCTTCGCGCAATAGCAGCAACTCTCCTTCAGGCGAAAACAAGGCGGCGGCATGCAACCCACCCGTTTGCTCGAACAATGCCTGAGCAGCCCGCTGCTTGGCGGGTAACGTGTGGATCAGGTCGGGCGAAACGTAGGGGCCATGGGTGGGAAGAACAGGGCACGTTGCGGCATTAACGGCTTCGATGCTGGTTTTGCCGCAGACGCCGCAGCTGCTGCTGGTATAGAAGTGCCGCTCTAGGCGCGGCAGATCGGGGATGGCCGTGGGGGCTAGCTCGGCCCGCACCACATTTTCGCGCTCTTCTTCTTTTTCTACATCGGGGCAATAAATGACGCCGTGCAGTTCCTGCCGATTCCGAATGATACCTTCGGTGAGCAGAAAGCCGGCCGCCAGCTCGAAATCGTGGCCGGGCGTGCGCATGGTGATAGAGAGCGTGCGGTGTTCGCGCTGACCGGCAGGGCCATACCCAACCCGGATTTCCAGCGGCTCTTCCACCGCCAATACATCGGAAGCAGTGGCTGCGTGGTCGTCCTGCACTTTGTGCACGGTCACGTACTCGTAGCTGGTGGGTGGAAGAAAGACTTTCAAGTGAAAAAGACGAATTGTAAATTAAACTTCACAGACCGGAGCAGCCCTTTTGGTTGTTGTTTAACCTTGCGGGCCAGATAGAGGTTTCAATCATCGATGCGGCTACCCAACCCGAGTAGCCTTCCATTTCTTCTTTTGTACTTCTTACACAGCTGCCCCGTGCTTACCTCCGAGGAACGAAACCGCTACCGACGCCATCTGCAACTCCCCGAAATAGGTGAAGCCGGTCAGCTATTACTGAAAAACGCCCGTGTACTAGTAGTTGGAGCCGGTGGCTTAGGCTGCCCCGTGTTGCAATATCTGGCCGCCGCCGGGGTAGGCACCCTTGGCATCGTAGACGCCGACAAAGTGGAGCTGAGCAACTTGCAACGTCAGATTCTGTACGGGCCCCGTGATATTGGGCAGTTCAAAGCTGAAGTGGCAGGCCGGGTGGTCCGGCAACTCAACCCCTTGGTGCATACCGAGGTGCAGATGTGCCGCGTCACGCTGGGCAACGTCCGCGAAATTGTAACTAAATACGATATCGTGGTGGACGGGTCCGACAACTTCCCGACGCGCTACTTGCTCAACGATGCTTGCGTCAGTTTAAACAAGCCGCTGGTGTCAGGCGCTATTTATAAGTATGAGGGGCAGGTTTCGGTGTTCAATTACCAAGGCGGCCCCACTTACCGCTGCTTGTTTCCAAAGCAGCCTTCTGGCAAAGAAGCGCCGAACTGCGACGCCACGGGTGTGTTGGGCGTGCTGCCCGGTCTGATTGGTACTGCCCAAGCGGCTGAGGCCCTGAAAGTGGTGTTGGGTATTGGGGAAGTGCTGAACGGCCGCTTATGGGTGCTGGATGTTCTCACGTTCCAGACGCGCATCATGAAGTTTTCTCGGCGGCCGGAGTCGGCGGCTGTCAACCTGCAAACCGCTGACCCCGCCGACTACGCCGACCTGTGCGGCGCGGGCGTGAATGCCATTTCGGCCACGGAGCTTCAGCAACAACTGGAATCCGAACACGCGCCTTTCCTGCTGGATGTGCGCGAGCCAGAAGAGTACGTGGTCAGGCACTTGCCGGGCGCTACATTGCTACCACTCGGCAGCTTGGAAAAAGGTGTAAGCTCTATTCCGCGGCATCATCCGGTAGTGGTGTACTGCCAATCGGGGCGTCGGAGTGCCCAGGCCATCGAACGTTTGCAAACCAACTTCGGCTTTGCCAACCTGCTCAACCTGGACGGCGGCATACAGGCTTGGGCGGAACTTGAAGTGAACGAGCGGGTAAGCGAATAGCCAGCCGCTTGGACTTGGGGTACGCCAGTTCTGTGACTCGTCTGTAGTGTTTGTCTGCCCAATGAAATATTCGTCGGGTTCAGCTACCATAGCGCTTCAGCTCGTAGGCTTTTCGCGCGCTTGCGCTGTTGTTTTTCACTCTTGTAGTATCGTATGCCTCTCACCGCTCCTCCCCTGCCCCGCCGTCCGCGTCTGCGTTTCGACCGAAACGAGCTGGCAGGCGCTTTAGGAGACTTGGGCACCGACCTGCCTTTGCTGATTGGGGTGCTGGCGGCTTCTGGGGCCGATAGTGCCAGCGTATTGGTGATGTTTGGCTTGATGCAGGTGTTCTCGGGGCTGTGGTACGGCATGCCGATGCCGGTGCAACCCCTCAAAGCATTTGCAGCCCTGGTTATTGCGCAGAAGCTACCGGGCCGGGTGATTTACGGTGGCGGACTGGCTATCGGCATCAGCATGTTCTTTCTCTCGGTTACGGGCCTGATTGACTCTTTGGCGCGCCTAGTACCCAAGCCCGTGGTGCGCGGCATTCAGTTTGGGCTGGCGTTGCAGCTGGCTACCTTAGCCCTCAAACAGTACGTGCCCGCCGATGGCCTGCCCGGCTACGCGCTGGCTGCCGTTGGGTTTGTGGTTACGGTGGTGCTACTCGGCAACCGCCGCTGGCCGGCGGCGCTGGTTGTTATTGCGCTGGGTGTAGTGTACGCCCTGTTTTTCAAGCTCGACTTGGGCACTGCCCAACGTGCCATAGGGCTTCATCTTCCTTCCTGGCATACGCCCGCCTGGGCCGATGTTGCGCAAGGAGCCTTGCTGCTGGCGCTGCCTCAGATTCCGTTGTCGCTGGGCAACTCCATACTGGCTACTCGCCAAATAGCCCACGACTACTTTCCGGAGCGCAACCTTACCGTCAAGCAAATCAGCTTCACGTACGCCCTCATGAACCTAGTGAATCCGTTCCTGGGTGGCTTTCCGGTATGCCATGGATCGGGGGGCATGGTGGGGCACTACGCGTTTGGAGCACGCACGGGCGGCTCTGTGGTGCTCTACGGCGCGTTATTTCTGGTTCTAGGGTTGTTTTTCAGCCAAGGGTTCCAGCAAGTGGTGCAGATATTCCCGCTCCCGATTCTAGGTGTTTTACTACTGTTTGAGTCTCTGACCCTCGCGGCCCTGGTGCGCGACTTGGTAGCAGACAAAGCGGGCTTGCTGCTGGCCTTACTGACGGGTTTGCTTTGTGCAGGCTTGCCTTACGGCTATCTGGTAGGCTTGGTAGTGGGCACGGGCTTGCATTACGCTATGCAAAAAGGCTGGGTCGGAATTGGGAAGTAGGTTTTTCCATAGGGGAAGCTTATGCATAAGGCTAGATCTTTGAGGCACTATGCATGCGTTTTTGTAAAATTCTCAGCTTGTAGTTAGTGGATGAGCTCGAACGTTGCGTCACCCCCCCCACAATATTTATATTTCACGCTTCTAGAAGCTACGTATTTACAGCAAAAAGCCGCTTGTGTTTTACGTATGCGCTTACTAGAAAATCAGTGTTTACCGATAGTAAGCCAGCAGACAGTTTTGTGATATTGTGGTATGAAAACTGCCCCTCTACCCCTGTTGCAAAACGTAGAAAAGCGCCAACGAGCTGTTGCGTGGGCGCTTCGATTCGCTCAGAACACTACGTTGGACCCTGGCCCTTATGAACGCGCCTTGCTCGCTCGGTTCGTGGAAGGAAGCCTAACCATTGACCAGGTGCTGGAACAGCTCGAGCATAGCTCACCCGTGAAGTAAGCTCGTCATAATACCAGTTGTAGCCAGCATCACTCTATAGTTCAGTTTATAACTGATCTGGGCAGCATCAAGAGTACATCAGTTGAGCAACGGGCAACCCAATGCTACTGGCCCAAGAAATGCCCAATAGCCTCCTGATAAGCTAGGCTGTTGGTTATAGTGTTGTGTCCGACCCCAGGCAGCGTAATGAAGTGGTCTTGCGGCTTGAGTGCGGCTTTCAACGAGGCCGCCAACTGATAAGCAATTACCTCGTCTTGGTCGCCGTGAAAGATTACGATAGGAGACGTCACCTGAGGCAGTAGCTTGTAGGTAGCCATGGGGTAACGCACTAGGAAAGCAGGCACCCACGGATAATACTGCCGCGCCAAAGCACGTAAACTCGGGTAGGGCGCCTGCAGAAGCAGCAAGCGGGGCTGGTGCCGAGCTGCCAGCCAGGCCGCGGCGCCGGTACCCAGCGAGTACCCCACCAGAACTACTCGGTTTTCGGGGTACTCCGTGAGCAGGTGCTGATACACTGTTTCTACATCCTGCAGGAATTGCGCTTGGCTTTCAATCTGGCCGCCGCTTTTGCCGTAGCCCCGGTAGTCGAGGAGCAGCACCTCGTAGCCTAGGCGCGTGTACGTGGAAGCTTCTTCCCCCCAACTATCGAGGGCGCCCGCGTTGCCATGTAGGTAGAACACTAGGCCTTTGGACGCAGGCACCGTGAACAGAAGGGCATGCAAGCGGGTGCCGTCTGCTGTCTTGAACCAGCGCTCCTGAAACGGTGTCCCGAACGAGAAGCGGTAATTGGCGGCTAGCTTCTGCGGAAAGAACAATAGGCGCTCTTGCTGGAAATACACCAGTACGCACACCCCGAAGTAAAGCGCGCCACCTACGGCAAGCAACATAACCAGAAGCTTCATAACGCAGAACGAAATAGCAGCTACCCTGCAGTACGTGCAAAAACCGCGTATTAGCCGCCAATAGTCGACATCGACTCGAAGCTGAGCTGATGCAACGGGCGTTGGCGCTCGGCATCAAAGCCGTTGGCCGCTCGGTACCGGAAAGCTGTTGTGAGAGCCTCTATAATGGTAGCATCTGAAGACCCGCCCCGCAGCAACGCTTTTACATCGAGCACCCCTTGGTCGTAGAGGCAGGTTTTGAGGCCGCCTTCCGCCGTGAGCCGAATGCGGTTGCAGGTGCCGCAAAACGTACGCGAATAGGCCGCAATAATGCCTACGTGTCCCATATGGCCCGCAATGGTGTATTCGGAAGCGGTGGCTCCCGCCGGTACCGCTAGGGGAGTAAGCGCTCCGAAATGCTCTTCTAGGTGCTCCCGGATGCGGCGGTGGTTCCAGGGCAGCGTGGCGGGCGTAGCGGCGTGGCTGCCACCATTGAAAGGCATTTCCTCGATGAAGCGCACTTCCACCGGCAGCTCCCGCGTCAGTTCAGTGAGCGGCACAATGTCTTCGATGTTCTGGCCATCCATCACCACCGCATTGATTTTCACTTGGATGCCAGCAGTGAGCAATGCATAAAACGTGTCCATGACGCGGGGTAGCTCGTCGCGGCGCGTGATGCGGGCAAACCGGGCGCGGTCCAGCGTATCGAGGCTCAGATTGACGGCTTTCACACCAATGCGCGCCAGTTCGGGCACGTAAGGAGCCGTCAGTACCCCGTTAGTGGTCAGACTGATATCGTCGATACCAGGTAGCGCTGCCAGCCGAGTCATAAACGGCACTAAGTCGCGCCGCACGAAAGGCTCACCGCCGGTCAGGCGCACTTTGCGAACCCCTAGCCCGGCCATCAGGCCCACTAGGCGCTCCATTTCCTCGTAGGTAAGCAACTGCTGCTTGGGCATGTACTTGATGCCTTCTTCGGGCATGCAGTAGAAGCAGCGCAGGTTGCAGCGGTCCGTTACGGCTAGCCGCACGTACTCGAGCGGCCGGCCATGGGTATCATACAAAACAGACGGAACAGCGGACATAAGAGGCAAGGATTACGCAGATTTTAGAATTGCAGCAAGGCTGACGCAGACTTAACGTTTTTTTCAGGAAAACAGTCATTCTTCTCCCGTATGCGTAATCGGGCCTTGAAGTGTTCCGGCAGTAGTTTTGCGTGGTAGACAACCAGCCAAGGTGGTATCCGGTTTGGCATTTGCGTAATCTACGCCGGAAGTCGCATAAACTGAGGTGATATGAACTTGAAAATAGCTCTTTTTGGCATTGCCAAAGAAATAGTAGGCCAGTCGGTGTTGGAAGTGAATGCGCCGGAAGGCCAACCCGTAGAACAGTTGCTGGAGCAGTTGCGCACGCAGTACCCAGCCCTAAGCCAGCTCAGCAGCCTGGCCGTTGCCGTCAACAACGAGTACGCCGAAGACACGCAGCTTCTACAGGAGCGAGACGAAATTGCGCTGATTCCGCCAGTGGCCGGTGGCTAACCGCCCCTGCTGATACGCCAAGAACAAGCGGCAGGCAACCCTAGCTTGTCATGTTTCTTGGCTTGTGCTGCCCTGCTGTACTCCTTTCGTTGTCCTTCTCTTTTTCGTGCCCCCATTGATTACCATCGACCTCATTGATCAGCCCATTGACGTAGCCGCGGCCTTGCAGTTGGTGCAAGCGGATGGCGCCGGAGCGGTTAACGCTTTTATTGGTACCGTCCGCAACAAAAGCACCGGCCGGCCAGTCGTCCGCCTGGAATACGAAGCTTACGACAGCATGGCGCTGCACCAGCTCCGCAAGGTGGTGGTGCAGGCACAGGAGCAATGGCCCATGCTTGAAAAAGCGGTGGTCATTCACCGGAAAGGCACCCTGCAAATTGGCGACGTGGCCGTGATAGTAGCCGTTTCGACGCCCCACCGTGCCGAGAGCTTTGCCGCTTGCCAATACATCATCGACACCCTAAAGCAGGTAGTAACCATCTGGAAGAAAGAGTTTTACGAAGACGGCGACGTATGGGTAGCGGCCCACCCGTAGCCGTGTGCTAGCGCCCCTCTATTTCTTTCAGTGCTTCGGCCTGCTGCTCTGGCGTGTTGATGTTGCGCAGCTCTGTTGGGGCCGGCGGCGGCAACAGTTCAATATCCGAGTTGATGAGGGCTTTACGGGGGCAAGAATAGCCTAAGCTCAAGAAACGCAGCAGTGTGCCGTAGCTACGGGGTTCCCAGATGGTGATGAGCGGCTCGGGCCATTCGTTTTCTGGACTGCGGTAGGCAGTGGCCATACGACCTGCGTGGCGATGCGCTACCAAATGTCCTAGGGTAGCGTCCGTCAGGAAAGGCAAGTCGCAGGCTACTACCAGCCAGGCGGCGTCAGGGTCCTGTTGAAACGCCGACAGCAGGCCACTCATGGGGCCTAGTCCCAGAAACGTATCGGGTAACGGTGCCAGGCCGGCGGCTTGCAGTTCAGTTACTTGGTCGGGGCGGCAGGACACCAGCACGTCTTCGCAGAACGGGGCTAGCAGTTCGGCAGCGTATGCCCGCTGCTCCTGCTGGCCATGGTAGGTAAGGCGGCTTTTGTCTTGGCCCATGCGTTGGCTTTGCCCACCCGCCAGCACCAACCCGCGCAAACGAGGCTGCTGCTGCTGCCAGTGTTGAAGCACTGCCGCCGCAATGGCCTCGGTATCAGACAAGCCTAAGCAGGGAATGTCGGCACTCTGCAAATGCTCCTGCAAATAGTCGGGCAGTTCAGTTACTCCTTCGGGCAGCAGAATCAGACGTACATCCGTTAGGCGGTCAAGCTTTTTCTGGAGGGGCTTTGCTGGGTCGAGGATGATAAGCTGTTGGCGGGCGCGAAAGTGGTTGCCGTTCACCAGCACCAGGCTTTGCTGGTGCATCCATTCCTGCTGCGCAAATGTGTCGAGGCCCCGGCGCAGATCGAGGCGGCGGAAGGTGATTTTGTCGGTTAGCTCAGCGCTGGCTCCGGCTTGCAGAATAGCATCAACTCCGCCAGTTCCACCTTGGGCTGCGTCGTCGCCGGCAGCATGGTCGGCATCCACGTACGCTACGCGCAGCGTGGGTTCGAGGTGAGGCAGCAGACGGGCTACCAGCTCTTTGATGCGGCCACAGGGAGCCCCCAGAATAGCTAGCTCGTGGCGGCTGAATTCGCCGATGCTGGGCCGGACGAGTTGCGCGTGTTTGCGGTGCGGCGTGGAGTTAGTCGGCATGATGGAAGTCTTGTTTGCCGCCGGTTTTGCTGAGCAGCCGGGTTTCCTGAATAACGATGTTGTGCGAAAGGGCCTTGCACATGTCATAAATGGTGAGGGCCGCCACCGAAGCACCAGTGAGAGCCTCCATTTCCACGCCGGTTTTGCCGGTTACGCTGGCTGTGCACTCAATCAGTACGGCGTCGGGAGCTTGCACCTCAATGCGCACCTGGCAGTCGTCGAGGCCCAGCGGGTGGCAAAGCGGAATCAGCTCCGACGTTCGTTTGGCCCCCATAATGCCCGCCAGAATAGCCGTTTGAAACACCGGCCCCTTGCGAGTAGGCAGGTCGCCGTCTTGTACCAAGGCCAGAATTTCGGCACCGAGCACCACGCGGCTACGGGCGCGGGCCACCCGACGGGTGGCCGTTTTGGCACCCACGTCTACCATAGCGGGCTGACCAGCGGCGTTGAGGTGGGTGAGCTTAGAGGAGTCAGACATGGAAAAAAGATGGCGCACAGGCCAGGGAAGTTGAAAACGGACGTCGTTTGGGCGACATTGCTCGTACGCCGGTACGCGCCCAGCAAATGGAAGTTGTATTTCTGGGGTGCAGGAAAGTGCAGCAGCCCCCGCAATACTAGCAGTCAACCAGCCAAGCACCCCGTTAGTTGCTCCACCGTTCCGCCCAAAGCCTTGAAAGCTTCCACTATATTCGTGCCTATGCTCTCCGTAGAAGAAGCCACCCGCCGCGTTGCGGCCACCGTTCGCCTGTTGCCCCCCGAGTTTTTGGCGCTTCCGTTAGCTGCGGGCCGCATTCTGCGCGAAGACCTACGCGCCGACCGGGACTTCCCCCCCTTCAACCGTGTGGCCATGGACGGTATTGCCGTTTGCTTTGCAGCCATTGCAACCGGACAAACCGAGTTTCAAATCGAGCGCACGCAGTTTGCGGGCCAGCCGCCTACGCCTCAACTCGACCCGCTGGCCGCCACTGAAATCATGACCGGCGCGATGCTGCCCGAGGGCACCGACACGGTGATTCGCTACGAAGACCTACTCTTTCGCACCGACGAAGTTACTGGCCACCGCTATGCTACCGTGGTAGTGCCGCCCATCCATACCGGGCACAACGTGCATGCCCAAGCCGCCGACCGCCGCCAGGGAGACTTGCTGTTACCTGCGGGCACCTACTTGGGAGCAGCCGAACTGGCCGTGGCCGCCACGGTTGGGGCGGCTACCGTTGCCGTAACGCGCTTTCCCCGGGTGGCCGTGGTGAGTACCGGCGACGAGCTGGTACCTATTGCCACGCGTCCTCTCCCCCACCAGATTCGGCGCTCCAATGCCCTGATGCTGCAAGCCGCTGCCGAGCAGGTAGGCGCCATCACCCAGACCTTTCATTTCGACGACGATGTGGCGGTGTTGCAGCAGAACCTTCCCGCACTACTAGAGCAGTTCGATGCTGTAATTCTGAGCGGAGGGGTATCGAAGGGCAAAGCCGATTTCTTGCCGGAGGTGCTGCGCGAGCTAGGCGTAGAGCAGGTGTTTCATGAGGTACAGCAGCGGCCTGGCAAGCCGTTCTGGTTTGGTAAGCGCCCAGAGGGAGCCGTAGTGTTTGCGCTGCCGGGCAATCCGGTGTCCACGTTCGTCAACTTCTACCGTTACGCTCGGCCCTGGCTGCTCGCCATACAGCAACCCGCCACCGCCTTACCCAGCACCGGCCCCGTGCCGGCTATCTTGGCCACCGACGTCAGCTTCCGCCCCAAGCTCACGCATTTCCTCTTGGTGCGGCTGGAACACGCCGCCAATGGTCAGCTATTGGCTCATCCCGAGCGCGCCGGCGGCTCCGGCGACTTGGCCAGCCTACTAGCCAGCAATGCGTTCCTAGAGCTTCCCCCCGAGCAGGAACTGTTCTCGGCTGGTACCGTGCTACCCGCGTGGCGGTTTAGAGACTAGGTGCACCCGACTGACTTCCAATCTGGTGCAACGGACAGTGAGTTCGATGCGCAATAGTTCGAGCCGTCACGTTCCGCAGAGCAGCCTAGCAACCACCTATATAAGTATTCTCACCCCTCGAAGTCCAGCCCGCACTGGAAGCAGTGGCATTGGGGCTTTTCTGGGGCCATTATCCAAAGGCGAAGCTTGGTGAGCAGACTATCGTTAGGCTCGGGTTCTTGGCGGCAGACCACATCAGTGTGGTGACAGCGGGGGCACCGGACGGTTTGCGCCGCAGCGTCCACTTCATCAATGAAGGGCAGGGCTTGCATAGGCACCTGGTTGGCATGCAGAAGGTCCTGAGCGGCAGCCAAGTCGCGCCGACGCACGTGCAGGCGCACCCCACCGGAAATGGGACCGTAGGGCCGGTTCTCGTTGCTGATAAAGCAGGGGATTTCGGCCGCTTCCAGCTGGTTTTTAGCTAGATGCGCCGATATAGCGTTGGCGAAGGACGCTAGCAGGATGATGGATTCGTCGGCGGGCTCGTCGGACATAAGGCAACTGGTTTTCAACCAAACAAAAGAAGCACCCAAATGGGTGCTTCTTTCACAGAGCAACAGTTTTTATTATGAAAGCCCAGCCGTAGCGAAGCTTACTTGAACAGCGACAGTGCCTTGATAAACGTTTGGGTAACGCCCCAGGCGAGGGGAATACCCACGAATAGCCAGGCTACTGCCAGTGCAACGCCGGAGCTAGGCGTAGCATCCGGACCGTTAGAAGAAGTATGTTCCATGATGTAAATGCGTTTCAGTTGAGAGGTGAATGGCTGGGTGCGTACCTACGCCGCCACTTTTTTGGCCGTTTCCTTTTCGAAATACTTTTCTGCCACAGGCCGCACCAAGAAGTTGGCAATCAACCCAATTACGAGCACCCCAGCCATGGTGTAGAACACCGATTGATACGCGGCAGCGCCTACCAAACCTTTTGCTTTGGCGTTGGTGTGCAAGTAGTTTACAATCACGGGGCCTAGCACACCTGCCGTGCTCCAAGCCGTGAGCAAGCGGCCGTGAATAGCGCCCACCTGCATCTTGCCAAACAAATCAGACAAGTAGGCTGGGATGGTAGCAAAGCCACCGCCATACATACTCAGAATCACGCACGACACCACCACAAACAGCGTAAGCGAGGCACTAGCGCCGAGTGTAGGAACCAGGGCGTAGAGCAAGATGCCCAACCCGAAGTAAATAGCATAGGTGGTTTTGCGGCCCATCTTGTCGGAAGCCGACGACCAGAAGAAGCGGCCCAACAGGTTGAACAAGCTGAGCAGCCCCACAAAGCCGGCTGCGGCGGCCGCCGTCACGCCCTTGCCAGCACCCATGGCCGTATCCGAGAAGGTTTCCTGAATAAGCGGGGAAGCCGTTTCCAGTACGCCAATACCGGCCGTCACATTCATGCAAAGTACCACCCACAGCAGCCAGAACTGCGGCGTTTTGATGGCGTTGTCGGCCGTTACGTTGCCCGTGGTGATGAGGGCATTATGCTCGGTGGAGGGCACATAGCCTGCCGGCTTCCAATCGTCGGCGGGCACCCGAATAGTCCAGACGCCAAACTGCATGAAGAGCAGGTATATCACGCCCATGGCAATGAACGTAGGTGCTACCCCCAGCGGAGCAACGTCTTTGAACCGGTCCATGAGGGCTACAGCCAGCGGCGAGCCAATCATGGCGCCGCCCCCAAACCCCATGATGGCCATGCCCGTTGCTACCCCGCGCCGGTCGGGAAACCACTTAATCAGGGTGCTAACGGGCGAGATATAGCCGATACCCAGCCCAATGCCGCCCACAAACCCATAGCCAAAGTACATCAGCCAAATGCTGTGCAGATGCACGCCCAACGCCGCAATAAAGAAACCGCCGCCGAAACACAGTGCCGAAGCCATCATGGCTTTGCGCGGCCCTACCCGTTCCAGCCACTTGCCAAACACCGCGGCCGACAACCCCAGCAACACAATAGCAATCGAGAAGATAATGCCGAGTTGGCCGGGTGTCCAATCGTCGGGACCGGGGGCATCGGGGTTGCCGCTGAGCAGTGCACCAAGCGGTTTTTTGAACACGCTGAAGGCGTAAGCTTGGCCAATGGCCAAATGGATGGCAAGCGCTGCCGGTGGTACCAGCCAACGGTTGTACCCCGGACCAGCCACAGTGCGGCTCCGGTCCAGTAATGATGATTCTGCCATGCGAATCGGTGGTTTTTGGTGGGAAAAGAGTGGAACGGCTTCCTCACAACAAGCCTACAGGGGTAAGTTTGTCTGAGAATGAGGAAGATATCGGCTTTCTACGCTGAATGCTTTTAAACGTGTAACTATTTTTTGCTAAAATTATATAGCTAACTACACCTGTCACTGTTTAGCTTCCGACTGCAACGCTTCTGTCAGGTTCTGGCTCTTCTACTTAGCTTCCAGCGCCGGCTTTTTTCCTAGCCAGCCCCGCAATCCATCTGCCCTGGTTTCCTTCAGAAAATCCTTCACCCCGCGGGTAATGGCCTCGGCCATTTGCTGCTGAGAGGCCGGGCTGATAAGTTGCTGCTCATCAGCAGGGTTGGAAACAAAAGCCGTTTCAACCAGCGCATTGGGGTACTCGGTGGGGCCGTTGAGGCCGAAGTTGAAATTCCCAACCAGTCCCCAACCAGCCAGCCCGGTTGCCTGCATCTGCTGATAGAGCGCCGCCGCTAGCGGCCGGAACGCCACGTACCGGTAGAACGCACTGGTACCCTGCACCGCGGTGTTGCTCGCTGAGTTAACGTGAACACTGACCAGCAACGCGGGCCGCTGCCGCCGCAACAACAGCACCCGCTCACTGATTTCCATTGAAACGTCTGCTTCGCGCGTCATCACTACCCGGGCGCCCGCTTGCTCCAACTCTCGCCGTAGCTTCTGCGCAATGGCTAGCGTCAGGTCTTTTTCGCGGGCACCACTGGCACCGGCCGCGCCTACGTTGGTACCGCCATGACCTGCATCAACGGCAACCACCAAGCCCCGCAGGCGGAGCTTAGCGGGAGGCCGCGTCACTTGCACTACCAGCGTGTTGGCCTGATACCGGATGTGGTAGCCCCAGCTCTGGCGATGACGCAAGGGCAGCACCACCCGGAACACATCCGGTTGTGGCTGCTCGTAGTACACGGCGCCCAGTTCTTGCACCCCTGCCCGTTGCGTTATCCAGTTGGTATTGGAGGTGGCGCCAAACACATCTACCACCAACCGCGTGGGGTTTTGCAGTAGTTGCGCGCGGTAGGGCAGCTTGGCAGTAAGTGGTATGCGCACATAATCGTAGAGCGAGTCGCCTTGTACGCTCCAGGAACCGGTGAGCGAAGCCGGCACGAAGCCCCCGGGTGGCAGCAACCGCACCACTTCTTCCGGCACCCAGGCCTGTTGGCTAGCCGCTAGCTGCACCCGGTACTGGTTGCCAACCCGGCCCGTGAGGTGCAGCACAACCAACGAGTCGAGGTAGCCCATTTTGGCACCGCCCAATCGGTCTTCGCCCAGGCCGTAGTTCAGGTAGGATAGCGCACTCCGTGTTACAGCCAATTGGGGCATCGCGGGGTCCATAAACCGTACGCTGTTCTTGCTATAGGCCACTTCCAGCACGCTGTCTGGTGTAAGAAGCTGCACTTCAAGAGGCCGGTCGTGGAGGGTGTCGCCGGGTTGTACCACGTAGGTGCCCTGGTAGATGCCGGATTTGCCTTGCACTGGCGGTAGCTCCACCAAGCGTTGTCCGTTCAGAAAGGTGACTTGAGCTCCTGGCTGCCCTATAAGGCGCACGTGCAGCTGGTCGCCGGGACTTAGCCATTGGTTGGCCGCTGGCACAGTTTCAAACGAGGAAATGAGAGGAACTGGAGATTGGGCATTTGCTGGCAAGCCCAGCAAATGCCCGGCGCTACCAGCCAATAGCACCCACACAACATATAAAACGCGCTTCAACATATCTTTCAAGAGGGTCTTAGCTCTCTAAACGCAAAAGCCCCGCGCAAGGCGGGGCTTAATGCTGCTGACAAGGCAGCTCTGTTACTTCTCTTTTATAGCGTCGCCAAGGTCTTTCACGTCGCGGCGGGTTTCGAGAGCCGTAAACTCGGTTTGCAACGCTCGGATGTGCAACTCGTCGCGGCCTTTGATATCCAGGCGGATAGCACGGAACTGGGCGTTGAGTTGGCGGCTAATGGCGGTGGCGTAGTCCCAGTCGCGCTGGGTCCAGTCGCGGTGCCGGGCCCGCACCTGTTGCATAAACTGCACAAACGCGGGCTCGATAGTAGTGGGCGTCAGTTGCTCGATGGCGGAGTACCGGCCCAGCAGCTGGCCACCGAATGTGCTGGCCGCCGCCTCATTGAGCGGCTGACGCGTACGAGCGCGCGAGGCCGAGTCAAAACGAGCAGCGCGGCGGCCAGCTACGCGCAGTTTGGCAGCAGCCCGGTCGGCCACTGTATCCAGCCTGCGCGCTTCCTGACGAACCACTTCTTGTCGTTCACGCGGGGTAGAGTCGCAGGCGGTGAGGGAGAGGGCTACCAGAGCGGCAGCCAGTGGGCGAAGCATTAAGAACGATTTCATGGTCCCAATGTACGCAACCTGGGCAGGTAGAGGTTAGCGTACCTCTTGAAACCCCGCTAGGCCCCTCGCTTTCTACTGCGGCTTTTGCAGCCGAAACGTGAAAGGCAACTGGTATATCACTGGAATGGCGCGCCCCGACACCCGAGCGGGCACCCACTGAGGCGGAATACTCTGGCACAGGCGCAAAGCTTCCTCGTCGCAGCCGCCCCCAATGCCATTCAGCACTTTGTGCTTGTAGGCGCGCCCCAAGGTGTCGATAGCAAATTCAATCAGGACCCGGCCCTGGATATTGCGGTTCTGCGCTTCCTGCGGATAGGTTAGCTTGGCTATGTAAGAGGCCAGCGCGGCTTCTCCCCCAATGAAGAGCGGAGGCTGCTCCACACTGGTACGGGCCCACTCGCCGGGTTTCACCTCGGCGTCATAGGGCTTCTCTTCGATAGGCCGATAGAAAACCAGCTTGTTGGCGGTGTGGTCGTAGCGCTGCACGAGCACCTGCCGGCCGTCGCGGGTGTGGCTGTAGTAGTCCCATACCCCAACTTTCTGCCCTTTCTCCAGCATACCGCTTTCGTATTCGTTGGTGCGCTGACGTTGGGCCTCGGCACCAGAAGCCAGCCCCAACATGGCGAGTAGGGGCAATACTTTGTAGAAGTGTTTCATAATAGGTGGGTTGAGCCGGTGTAGTAGTTGTGGGGGGAGTCAACAGAAACTACAAAGAGCAATTTTATTTATTGTTTAAGTGCAAATATTTAATTTATCAGTATCTAATCTCTTTTCTCCTGTTTAGTGCTTTCTTGGCTTTGCAGGGCCATAACAAGAGGAATATACGCGCAAAGCAGTTGAGCCAGAAGCTGCTATGCTTCGGAAATATACAAATAGCTGCATAATGATGCAAAGTAATTTTCAGCGTTACTAGCCGGAGCTGCCTAGCTGGTCGCGCAGGTCTCGTAGCTGGCTTTGCAGCCCCGGCCAGTGCGGGCATAATTGCTCTAGGCGCGTTAATACCCGCAGGGTGCCTCGGTCATCGGCCAGGGTGCGGAGCATGGTGGCCCACCCCGATAAGGCGCCGAAGTGCCGTGGTTCGCGGCGTAGCGTCTCGCGGATGTCGTCCAGAGAAGCTCGGTATTCGCCGCGTAGGTAATACGCAGTGGCTCGCTTGTTCCACCCTTCCGCGTAGCTTGGCGCCAACTCAATTAAATCCGTGAAATCATGGATGGCCTGCGTGTAGTTGCCGGCGGCCAGCGCCCGCATACCGGCTTCAAGATGCTTATCCAGGACGTGCTGCCCGGTGGTGAGCCAGATCTGCCAGATACCACTTTGCAACATTTCTATTTCAGTGGGAGTATTGGCTTCCCGCAGATGCGCAAACAGCTCATCGAGAGTGGACATAATAAACAGCTATAGGAAAGACGAAAGCGCCAGGTGGCGCAGCACAAACTTCCTCTTTGTACGAGAGTGCAGCCATTCGTTTCGAATACCTACTGCTCCGAGGAACTTTGCGCTGCGCCACCTGGCGCTTGTACTTGATTTATTGGACCGGGCTAGAACAGCTCCTTGGCCACGCGCCGGATGCTCTCCGATTTGCCCATGCTGTAGTAGTGCAGGCTCGGCACACCGTGGGCCATCAATTCCTTACTCTGGTTGATGCACCACTCAATCCCAACTTGGCGGGCCGCTTCGTTGTCGCGGCACTGGCCGATGGCCTCCACCAACGGCTCGGGTAGGTTCAGAAAGAACGTCCGGGGCAGCATGGTGAGCTGGCTCTTGGTGGTCAGGGGCTTCAACCCCGGAATGATGGGCACGTTGATACCGGCTTCGCGGCAGCTTTTCTCGAACTTGAAAAACTGTTCGTTGTCGAAAAACATCTGCGTTACGATGTACTCGGCGCCCCGGTCCACTTTGTGGCGCAGGTAGCGAATATCGGCGCCGTAGTTGGGCGCTTCAAAGTGCTTTTCGGGGTAGCCGGCCGTACCGATGCAGAAGTTGGTCGCCCAGGTGTCGTCCTGCTTCTCGTCTAGGTACTCGCCTTTGTTGAGGTCCGCTACTTGGCCTATCAGGTCGCTGGCGTAAGCATGGCCATCTTCGTGCGGCTTGAAGGTGCCCTCCGACTTGATAGGGTCGCCGCGCAGCGCCAGCACCGAGTCGATGCCCAAGAAGTGCAGGTCGATAAGCGCGTTTTCGGTTTCCTCTTTCGAGAAGCCGCCGCAGATGAGGTGCGGCACCGTATCCACGTCGAAGCGGTTTTTGATGGCCGCGCAGATTCCTACCGTACCGGGCCGCTTGCGTACTGTTTTCTTCTCTAAGAAGCCGTTCGGGTGCTGCCGGTACACGTATTCCTCGCGGTGGTACGTAACGTCAATGAACGGCGGCTTGAACTCCATCAGCGGCTCGATGTTGCTGAACAGGTTCTGGATATTTTCACCCTTTTTTGGCGGCAGCACCTCGAAGGAAAACAGGGTCTTGCCGTTGGCACGGGTTATATGGTCAGTTACTTTCATAGTAGCACCAAGCTCGGCTTGGCGAATCGTTGAGCAAGAGTAGATACAATAGAAACCTGGCGAACGACACATATTGTTTCGCGAGGCGAGAACTACGTACTAAAGCGCCGTGACGGGCACCGCGGTTGGCTCGTAGTTCAGGTTGGGCATCAACCAGCGTTCCAGCTCCGGCAGCGGCATGTTTTTGCGCTGCGCAATGTCGGCCACTTGGTCGGCGCCTATCCGGCCCAGGCCGAAGTAACGGGAATCAGGATGCGCGTAGTAGAGGCCACTCACCGAGGAAGCCGGGTACATAGCCAGGTTTTCGGTGAGGCGAATACCCGTCTGGTTCTCAGCATCAAGCAGGTTGAAGAGCGTAACTTTTTCGGTATGGTCGGGGCAGCCGGGGTAGCCGGGCGCAGGCCGCACTCCTTTATACTTCTCTTGAATCAGGTCTTCGTTGGACAGGTTTTCGGCGGGGTCGTAGCCCCAGAACTCTTCCCGTACCCGCTGGTGCAGGCGCTCAGCAAAAGCCTCGGCCAACCGGTCGGCCAGGGCTTTCATCATGATGCTGGAGTAGTCGTCGTGCTCGGCCTCAAATTTCTCCAGGTGCTTTTCGATACCGATGCCCGCCGTTACGGCAAAGCCCCCGATGTAGTCCTGACGGCCCGTTTCCACTGGCGCCACAAAGTCGGAGAAAGCGAGGTTGGGCACACCGGCGGCTTTTTCACTTTGCTGGCGCAGCGTGAAAAACTCGGTGGCTACTTCGGTGCGGCTGTCGTCTTTGAACACCTGCACCGTGTCGTAGTCCACGGTGTTGGCGGGCCAGAAGCCGATAACGGCGCGGGCCGTGAGCTGCTTTTCGTCGATAATGCGCTTGAGCATCGCTTGGGCATCGTTGAAGAGCTGCGTGGCGGCCTCGCCTACGTTCTCGTCGGTGAGGATGCGAGGGTAGCGGCCTTTCAGTTCCCACGTCTGGAAGAACGGCGTCCAGTCGATATAGGTCGCCAGCTCGGCTAAGTCATAATCTTCCAGAGCTTTCGTGCCTAAGAACGTCGGCTTGACAATTGGGGTGGTTTCCCAATCCGCCTTGAAGCCATTCTCACGCGCGGCTTCAATGGTGAGGTAGTTTTTGTCGCGCTGGCGGCCGGCGTAGTCTTCCCGCAGCTGGCGGTATTCCTCGCGCACGGTGCGGGCATATTCGTCTTGGCCTGAACCCAGCAAGCCAGCTGCCACACCCACACTCCGCGAGGCGTCGTTGACGTGCACAATGGGGCCGGAATAGCTTGGCGCAATCTTCACGGCTGCGTGCAAGCGCGACGTAGTGGCGCCGCCAATGAGCAGCGGCGTTTTCAAGCCGCGTCGCTCCATTTCCTGCGCCACGTACACCATTTCGTCGAGGCTAGGCGTAATCAGGCCGCTGAGCCCGATAACGTCCACTTCCTGCTTCACGGCTTCATCCAGAATCCGCTCCAACGGCACCATCACGCCCAAGTCCACAATATCGAAGTTGTTGCAGGCCAGTACTACGCCTACAATGTTCTTCCCGATGTCGTGCACGTCGCCTTTCACGGTGGCTAGCAGGATCTTACCGGCCGTTTGGCGCTCCGAGCCTTGCTTGTCGGCTAGCAGGTAGGGCTCCAGATACGCCACGGCTTTTTTCATCACCCGCGCCGATTTCACCACCTGTGGCAAGAACATTTTGCCGGCGCCAAACAGGTCACCTACCACGTTCATACCCGACATCAGCGGCCCTTCAATTACCTCGAGTGGCCGGCCTACTTGCTGGCGTACCTCTTCGGTATCTTGGTCGATGAACTCGGTGATGCCGCGCACTAGGGCGTGCTGTAGGCGTTCCTGCACAGGCAGGCTGCGCCAGGCATCGGCTACCACTTCCACTTTGTCTTTCTGCTTCACCGTTTCGGCAAAGTCCACGAGGCGCTCCGTGGCATCGGGGCGGCGGTTGAGCAGCACATCCTCGCACAACTCCAGCAGATCCTTCGGCACTTCATCGTACACGGCCAGCTGACTCGGGTTTACAATGCCCATGTCGAGGCCGGCCCGGATGGCGTGGTAGAGGAAGGCGGAGTGCATGGCTTCGCGCACGACGTCGTTGCCGCGGTACGAGAAGCTGATGTTGCTGACGCCGCCGCTGGTGAGGGCGCCGGGCAGGTTCTGCTTGATCCAACGAACGGCCTCGATGAAGTCCAGCGCGTAGTTGCGGTGTTCCTCCATACCAGTGCCCACCGTCAGAATGTTGGGGTCGAAGATGATGTCCTCGGCCGGGAAGCCGACCTCATTTACTAGGATGTCGTAGCTGCGCTTACAGATTTCGATGCGCTTCTCATACGAGTCGGCCTGGCCGTTTTCATCGAACGCCATTACCACCATGGCCGCGCCGTACTGGCGGACCGTGCGGGCGCGCTCCTTGAACACTTCCTCGCCTTCCTTCAGCGAAATAGAGTTTACAATGCTCTTGCCCTGCACGCACTTCAGGCCGGCTTCCAACACGCTCCACTTCGAGGAATCTATCATCACCGGCACCCGCGAAATGTCGGGCTCGGAGGCAATCAGGTTCAGGAACGTGGTCATGGCCTGCTCGGAGTCCAGCATGCCCTCGTCCATGTTCACGTCGATGATTTGGGCGCCGCCTTCCACTTGGTCGCGGGCCACTTGCAAGGCTTGCTCGTAGGCCCCCGTCCGGATAAGGCGGGCAAACGCGCGGCTACCCGTCACGTTGCACCGCTCGCCTACGTTCACGAACAGGCTTTCTTGGGTGATGCCGAACGGCTCCAAGCCGCTCAGGCGCGTGGCGGGCACCACTTCCGGCAAGGGGCGCGGCTCGTACTTATCAGCCAGCTTTGCCAGCTCGGCAATGTGCTGGGGCGTAGTGCCGCAGCAGCCGCCTACCACCGTCACGAGCCGGTCGGAGAGGTAGCTTTCCACCACCCCCGCAAACTCCTGCGCCGACTCGTCGTAGCCACCAAAGGCGTTCGGGAGGCCGGCGTTCGGGTAAGCCGAAATGTGCACGTCGGCAATGCGGCTCAATTCCTTCACGTACACCTTGAGCTGGTCGGCGCCGAGGGCGCAGTTCAGGCCCACGCTTAGCAGCGGCAAGTGGCGGATAGAGTTCCAGAACGCCTCTACCGTCTGCCCCGACAGCGTGCGGCCGGAAGCATCAGTGATGGTGCCCGAAATCATGACGGGCACCACGCGGCCGCCTTCATCGAAGAACTTCTGCACCGCGTAGAGAGCCGCCTTGGCGTTGAGCGTGTCGAAGATGGTTTCGATGAGCAACGCGTCGGAGCCGCCGTCAATGAGGCCGCGCACCTGCTCGTGGTAGGCGGTAGCCAACTCGTCGAAGGTCACGGCGCGGAAGCCAGGGCGGTTCACGTCCGGCGAAAGGGAAGCGGTACGGTTGGTGGGCCCAATAGCGCCGGCCACGAAGCGGGGCTTAGCTGGGTTCTGCGCCGTAAACTCGTCGGCGGCTTCTTTGGCTAAGCGCGCTGATTCGTAATTCAGCTCGTACACAATATGCTCCAGCGCATAGTCGGCCTGCGCAATGGTGGTGCCGCTGAACGTGTTGGTTTCCACCATATCGGCCCCGGCCGCAAAATACTCGGCGTGGATGCCTTTAATGATATCGGGCCGGGTCAGGCTGAGCAAGTCGTTGTTGCCCCGCAGTGGCTTGGGATGGTCAGCGAAACGAGTGCCCCGAAAGTCAACCTCCTCCAGCGGATGCCGCTGAATCATGGTGCCCATGGCTCCGTCGAGCACAAGAATGCGCTGTTGCAGGATGTCGTAAAGGGGGGAGTCGGGACAGTGCGTTTTCATAGTTTCTCCTTCGGAATGCAGTGTTGAACTAGCTCATCCAGAAAGAGAAATCTGCGGGCGCAGGTTCCGTACTTATCTTCTTCCGTCGAATTAAAAACAAGACGAAATGGGAGTTGGCACCTTGTTTTACTCAGGTTGCCAAGACGTCGTAGGGCCCAATCCCTCGGTCTTTCTGGATAAGTAACACCGCGAAGATACAGCAGGAAAGTAGGAATTTCAACTTACCTCCTTCGGGCCGCGCATTCGGCCTTTATTTGCTGTTTTACAGTAAGGAAACGGCTGGTTCCCCTGCTAGCTGTAGACTGAGCTTGCTCGTTGGTTGATTTCAGCCACGTAACTCGTTGAATATCATTTCTGGGCAAGCGTTTTTTCGGCACCTTGTCTTCGCGTCGTCCCAACCTAGCCCTAACCAAGCTATTCAGACTAGTGCTATGCCACTGCCCACCTTTCTCCGAGAAGCCTGTATACTAAGCTGCTTGCTGCTACTGGTTGGCCCGCTCTGGGCTCAGCAGACACCGCCCCTCCTGGGCAATGGCCTGCGCGGGCAGTATTACGAAGGCAAGAACTTCGAGAAGCTGGTGCTTACCCGCACCGATCCTGCCATCAACTTTGACTGGACGCTCGGGCCGGATGGCAACCGTTTTGTATCGCCGGGGCCGGGAGTGCCGGGCGAGTTTTTTTCAGTGCGCTGGACTGGCTATGTCTACGCCCCCGTGACGGGCGTTTACACGTTTCACATGGCTACCGATGATGGCATGCGCGTGTGGCTTGGCGGCCGCAACGTGCTGGACTCCTGGACCGACCAGCAGGCGACGCGGTACACGGTGCAGAGAAAACTCACGGCGGGCCGCTACTATTCGCTGCGGGTAGACTATTACCAAGTGAGGTGGTCTACCCGGGCAATGCTAGCGTGGCAGCTACCACCCCAAAATACTACCTCGCCACCAGCACTAGCTCAAAACGAGTTGGACGCTATTCCGCGCCGCTACCTCTACACCTCCTTACCAGCGTCAGCCAAGCCGCTAGTGGCCGCCAAGTCGTCCGTAGCACTCGTTTCAAGTAAATCAGTCGGCGTGATTGGTATAGTACCGGGCACACGGCCTCCCAAGCCAACCCCGATGCGCCTCAAGCCGCCTACCAACGTAGCGGAAGCCGTTGCGGCCTCTACGGTAGCCGCTGCTACGGCGGGCGTGGGGCTGCGGGCCACGTACTTCGCGGGCGCTGATAGAGGAGCCGGCGTAGTGACCAGAATCGAGCCTGTGGTGGAAGTGTCTTGGCGAAACCGGCCTCCCGTGCCGGGGGTACCCGCCCAAGGCTTCAGTGTACGCTGGACGGGCTACCTGCTGGCGCCAGAATCCGGCGTGTATGTTTTCCATACAGAATTCGACGATGCCCACGACGTCACGTTTGCCAGCGACAATGTGTTGAGCATGACGCATTTCAATAAAGAGATTTTCAACGCAACGCCGGTACCCCTCGATTTTGCCCAGCGGCTGACGGCCGGCCGGTGGTATCGTGTCAGTTTGGTGTATCGCCAAGTGGAAGGGGCTTCGCGGGCTGTGTTTGCCTGGACCCGCCCCAGCGCCACAAACCGCGACCCTGTAGTGGTGCCCCAACGCTATCTGTACCCCGATATTCCGCCGTCAGCTCCACCCGTTCCTGTTGCTACGCCTCCAGTAGCGGCAGCACGCCAGCCCCGCTCGCCGAAAGTTGCTCCTGCACCAGTAGTGCCCCGGCGGCCAGCCGTGGCGCGGGCCGTGGCGCCGGTTCAGCGGCCACGCCTTGCGGTGCGCCCCGTTGCTACGGATACTCTGCCTGACCTTAGGGCGCTGAGCCGCGGAGCTGCTGTAACATTGCCTAACTTATACTTCACCCAAAGCACTGCGGTGCTGCTACCTACCTCACGCCCCACCCTGAATGCCTTGGCGGGCATGTTACGCCAGCAACCCACCATGCGCTTGGAAGTAGCAGGCCACACCGACAACGTAGGAGATGCCGCCCTCAACCTGCGCCTTTCCGAGCAACGAGCCCGCGTAGTGCGCCAATACTTAATACAGCAAGGCATCGACTCCGCGCGGCTGGTGGCCCACGGCTACGGCGGCACCCGGCCCGTGGCCGACAACCGCGACCCGCAACAACGACCTCGCAACCGGCGAGTGGAAGTGGTGGTGCAGTAGCCTACCGCTCTAGCACCCACCCAGTGAAACCACCATTCTTGCGCTGCCGTGTAGGTTTTGTTTTGCGTAAGCTCCCAAATAAATGCTCGGTTAAGGCTTCTGTCCTTTTCGTTTAAATTATTGCTACCCGCGGAACCTCACACTATAACCCATGCGTATTCTGTATCTTACGAGCTTCCGGCATCCTTCTTATTGATTTCTACGCCCTTATCTTTTCTTGATCCTTTGCTATTTCGATTCAGGTATTTACTGCTTCTGTTAGTGGCTCTAGCCGGGGCTGGGCGCAGCGAAGCACAGCTGTTACTTCGTGGTCAAGTCACGGAGGCCGCTACGCAAAAGCCGGTACCGTTTGCTTCCATTTTTGTACCCGGCACCACCGCCGGTACCACCGCCGACGCCGACGGACGCTACCAGTTGAGTACCGCCCCCACCGATACGGTCGTGGCATCAGCTATGGGCTTCGCTCCTGTCAAGAAAGCAGTAAGCCGCCAGGCTGGGCCCCAAACCATCAACTTTGCACTGGGAGCCGGGGCGGTGTCATTGGGCGAAGTGGTGGTGCGGCCCACCGAAAATCCGGCCTATGCTATCATGCGCCGGGTGCAAGAGCGCAAGCCTCAGAACGACAAGCAGCGCCTCGATGCCTTTGAGTTCGACAGCTACAATCGCACGGAAATCAGCATCAACAACTTGCCCAAGCAAGTAAGTGGGCGCAAGGTGCTACGCGACATGATAGCCGTAGCCGACAGCTTGGGGTTGGAGCGCGGCGCCGATGGCAAGCCAGTGGTGCCCATTTTTGCCTCTGAGATGTTGTCGCGCTACTACGCCCACCAGCGGCCCCTGCGGCGGCGCGAGGAAATCAAGCGCAACCAGATGCACGGCATGGCCCCGCGCGAGGGGTCGGTAGTGTCCCAGATCATGGGGTCCTCGTTTCAGGACTGGGACTTTTATCCTAACTGGCAGCAACTATTGGGCAAAGACTTTATTTCGCCCATTGCCGACGGCTGGAAGTTCACCTACGAGTACGAGCTGCAAGATTCGGTATACATCGGAAAAGACTTCTGCTATCAACTGGCCGTGACGCCCCGCCGCTCGCAGGACTTGGCATTCACAGGCACCATCTGGATTACCAAGGATTCCTACGCGCTGCGTCGGCTCGATTTGCGGGTTAGCCCCGATGCAAACCTCAACTTCGTGGACAAGATTACGGTGTGGCAGGAACTGACGCCATCCAGTGCCGGGCCGTGGCTCCCGCTGCGCACCCGCGTGATGGTGAGCGTACGGCCTACGGGCAAGAGCACGGGCGTGGTGGCGCGCTTCACTACTGTCAATTCCAACTTTGAAGCGGGCAAGTACCACCCGCTGGAATTCTACGATTTGCCGATGGAAACGTCTGCGGATGCTTTCAAAGGCGACCCCGATTTCTTCGCCAAGAATCGGCCGGATTCGCTGTCGGTGCAAGAGCAAACCACTCTCACTGTGCTCGACACCGTACGCCAGCTGCCAGCTGTTCGCTCGTTTTTGGAAGTAGCAACCGTGGTGGTTAGTGGCTACTACCGGGTGGGCAAAATTGATGTAGGGCCGGTGCTGGCTACGCTTGGCTACAACAACATCGAAGGCTTACGCCCCCGCATCGGTTTTCGCACCACGCCTGATATCAGCCGTAACTGGATGGCCCGCGTGTACTTGGCGTATGGCCTGCGTGATGGGCGCTTCAAGTACGGCCTACGAACCAACCACATCCTCGACCGGCGCACCTGGACCACCATTGGCTTCGAGCACCGCCACGACATCGACCAAGTGGCACTGCTCGACAACGACTATGCGCTGGAGAATCCTCTGTTTGAAGCTGCTGCCAGTGTTGGCAACATCAACAACGGCCGGCCCCTGCTGCGCGACCTCACCTCGGTGTCGTTTCAAACAGATTTGTTCCGCGGCTTCACCCAGAAGGTTACGCTCCGCCAGCAGCAGTTTCGCCCCCTTTATCAGTTCGCCTATTACACCAACGAACCCCAACTGGGCGCCCCTACCAACGATAATTTCGGGGTTTCGGAGGTGGTGCTGGAGTCCCGCTACGCCCCCGATGAGGTGCTGGTGCAGAGCCAGACCCAGAACTACCGCTCGGCCATCGGCCTTAAAAAGCTGCCGGTGTTCACGGTCCGTTACACCCTGGGGCTCAACAAGTTTTTGGGCGGCGACTTCCAGTACCACAAACTCAACCTGCTGATAACCCAAAGCGTACGCCTCGGCCAACTCGGCCGCACCGACTACACGCTTGATGCTGGCTACATCCCAAGCACGGTGCCGTACCCGGTGCTCAAAGCGCATCTTGGCAACCAGTCGCCCTTCTACAATGGTGGTGCCTACAACCTGATGCGCTACTTCGAATTCGTAAGCGACCGGTACATTGGGCTACGCTTCGACCACCATTTTGAAGGTTTTCTGCTGAATTCGGTACCGGCCCTGAAAAAACTAAACTGGCGGTTGGTGGCAACCGGCAACGTGCTCTACGGTAGCGTAGACCAAGCCAACAATGCTATTATCCCGGAATTAGACCCAGAAAGTGGGGAGCCATTGCCTCGTTTTCAACCGCTGGGCCGGCTGCCCTACGCCGAGGTGGGGTACGGCGTCGAAAACATATTCCGGGTGGTTCGCGTAGATTTTCTACACCGCCTCACGTACCGCAACTCGCCTGCTGCCAGGAATTTCGGTGTGAAATTTAGTTTCCAGTTCCGGCTGTAAAGAATGGGCTTGTCCGAGGGCCAACCAATAAATTAACAGGCTGTCTTTGGGCATGAAAATTCAAACCGCTTATATTACCCATTCCTGAACCTTGCACTGGCCGTCAAACGTCATTTTTCGGCCCTCCTTCTGAATCAAATCTGGACGCTTTTTGTAAAAGAGCTTATGGCATACGAAGTAGACAACCTGACCCTCGCCGAAGCCACTCGGCACGCTCCCTTTGTTGATTACGCTCGTTGCGTAGACGACAGCCAGCGCCCCTACAACCACGTAGGCGATTGGCCAGAAAAGGACCGCCTCTACCCCGTGCGGGTAGTTGATTCGCGCACCGAAGGCATGGCTTTGGTACACGTATTAGGTTTCCAAGGCGAAGCTCCTTTTTACAATGCTTTTGCACCCCACCGGTTTGAAGTGCTGCTCACTGTGTGGCTAAACTAGCTTCCGAACTACGCTTCTTATCCTCTTGAAAACGCCCGACCTGCTTGTTGCAGGTCGGGCGTTTTGCGTTGCAGAAGTTATGCGTTATACCCTGCATTTAGTTGGGTGTGGTTGCTGGTATCTGTCTCATAAAACGCTGAGCTGCACCTACCGAATGCAAACTCGACCGTGCAAAGCAGATGGTAGTGAAGTTCCTCACTAAATAGAGCACATAAAATATTTTTAGGGTGCAATAAATCCAAGGAGCGAAGCTCAGGCGTAGATGCCTTCAAATAACTTCACCACACGTCCTCCTTCGACTTCACCATGAAGAAAAACCTGCTTTCATTTGCTCTGATAGCCCTGTTGGGTGCCGCTAGTGCTACTTCGGCCTCTGCTCAAGCTGCCATGACGCCCGGTACCGTATCGGTAGGTGGCAAAGCTATGTACCCGAATAAGAATATTGTGGAAAATGCTGTAAACTCAGCCGACCACACCACTTTGGTAGCTGCCGTGAAGGCTGCCGGCCTCGTGGAAACCCTTCAGGGCAAAGGCCCATTCACCGTTTTCGCTCCCACCAATGCAGCCTTCAGCGCGCTGCCAGCCGGTACAGTTGAAACACTGGTGAAGCCTGAGAGCAAAGCAACCCTCACCAAAATCCTCACCTACCACGTGGTAGCCGGCAACATGACGGCCGACAAAATTATGGCGGCCATCAAGGCTGGTAAAGGCACTGCGTCGTTGAAAACCGTAAGCGGCGGCACCCTCAAGGCCATGATGAACGGCCCAAAGAACGTGGTGCTCGTTGACGAGAAAGGTGGCGTATCTACTATTTCAACTTACGACGTTATCCAGAGCAACGGCGTGATTCACGTTATCGACAAAGTGTTGATGCCCTAACTGGTACGGCTACGTTGGGTGGTAGATCTGGACCATCGTTACCACTTACTATCTATGAAAAGCGCTTTCCCTTACCGGGAAAGCGCTTTTATTTTGTTGCTCCTACGCTGGCTGCTTGCGGTTGTACAGGAAATCCTTGCCCTAAGAGTGTAGAACTGCCTAGGGGCAATTTTGCTGGCGGGCTTCATCGGCGTACAAGTATCCCAGCAGGACGGCTCGGCGGAAGAACTCGCAGGCCGCGGGGTCGTTTCCTTCTTGCTGCGCCACTCGTCCTAACAGGAAATGGACCTGCCCGTTGCTGGGGTTCGTTTCCAGCACTTGCCGGTAGTCTTGACGAGCTAGAGTCAGGTCCTGCATCTTATAATACGCCAACCCACGGTACGTGAGATATTTCACCGGTACCGAGCGGCCCATCATGGACCGCAAACGCAACCCTGTGGTGAAGTCACGTACAGCGCCGGGAAAGCGCCGTTGCTCGAATAGCCGCACCTCGCCCCGAGCCAGCCACGCGCCGGTTTGCAACGAATCCAGCGTCAGGGCTTGGGTTAGATTACGCTCAGCGCTTGCTACCTGGCCCAGCTGCACTTGGCACTGCGCCAACCGGTACAGCAGCGTTGCTTTCTCGGTGCGCCGGCTGGTTTCGCGCAACGCGGCAGTATAGTCGGCACTGGCACTGCGGTAGTTGTGGTTTACGAGCTGCTCGATTTCAGCTCTCCTTTTTAGCGCTTCTTTATATTCTGGCTTGAAGTGCAGCGCTTCTGTGAAGTAGCCAATGGCGGTTTCCCACTTGCGGTTCTTGTAGGCGGCCAACCCATCTTCATAATTGCTCACGGCCGTTACGTGGTCCATGACCAGTTTTACCAGCAGGAAAAAGAAGAGGATGCCCGCCATTACGCTAAACGTAAGCACGTAGTCGCGGCGCGTAAACTTGCGTTGTTTCGGGATGGAGCGGTAGTGCCTTTCCGCTGAGCCAGCAGGCGGCCGGGTGCGCAGCGGGGCGGGCGGGGGCATGGGCACTCCGTACACATGCTGGCCCTGCACTCGGTACTCTTGTTGCCGACGCGCTTCGGCTGCGCGTTGCTCTATTTGCCGTAGTTGCTGGTCATAAGCGGCGCGGCGAGCGGGGTCGTTTAAGATCTGATAGGCCACCGCCACTGCCTTAAACCGCTCCTCATATATAGGGTTGCCGCCGTGCTTATCAGGGTGCAGCTGCACGGCTAACCGCTTGTAGGCTAGCTTTATATCGTGGGCAGCGGCGGTAGCCGAAACCCCGAGTACGTGGTAGTGATTCTGACTCAAGGGATGATGGTAGTAGGTAAAAGTACGGCAGAATTCAGACAAGAAGCCGCCTTTCCCGTATGAATGTGCTATCTGAAAACTTGGTTATGGCCGCTGTTTTCAGGACCTGCTTTGGTAACATGATTTTCCGCAAATCTTCTCCTTCATATGAGCCTTTTCAACGACGAAGACGACTCAACTAAAACGCCACGCACCGATAACATCATCGGCAACCTGAAAGGCTACCTCGATACGCGCATTGATTTGGTGCGGTTGGAAACGCAGGAAAAGGTGAAATCGGCTTTTGTAGGCACAGTCCACGGCGTATCGCTGGCGGCTATCGGCCTGCTGTTTTTCATCTTCTTGAATTTGTTTGTAGCCTTGTTGCTCAACGATGTACTGGACAGTCCCTTTTGGGGCTTTGGTATTGTAGCAGCTTTCTATCTGGTGCTACTCATCATTTTTGTGGTGGGCGTCGATAAAAAGCTGTTCCAAGGCTTGGCCGACAAGTTGCTCAACAACACGATTTACAAATCCGACAAACGTCAAGCCTAACTCAACATGGCCGAACCAACCAACCCCTTGTTTGAAGACGAGAAAGAGTTTCTGGAACGCCAGAAGCTGGAATACGAACGCGCCCTCATGGGTGAGGTAGAAGAAATTAAAGTAAAGACCCAGCAAATAAGCAAGTACGTTGCTATTGGCGCGGGTGTATTAAGTGGAGTCTGGCTGATTTCCAAGGTGTTTAGTGGCCCCAAGAAATACAAGAAATATAAGCCCAAGCATGAGCGTGAGCTAAGCAGCGGCCCGCGCACCCAACGCTCGGCCCGCGCGCTGCGCAAAGGTGCTCCTGGCGCTGATCTAGCAGTTAACGACGACTTAGGCTTTGGTAGCAGAGGCCACCATGCCGACCGGGGCCACCAAGCACCTGCCTCGGAACGTGCTCACATTGCCCCAGATGTCTACCACACGGAAACAGCTGACCTTGATTCCGACCCATTTCGGCCCCTGGAGTTCGACTCCCCTCGTTCTATACCAGCGGTACACTCGCGGCCGCATTATTACGAGGAGGACGACCACTCAGAAGGCGCTTCTTCTATTGTAGCCGATACTTTCCGCTCGTTCTTGCAGTCGGATACGGGCAAGATGCTGGTGGCACAAGCAACGGCCGTGCTGATGGCAGTGGTAGCTAAAAAAATGGGAGAGTATCTGCCGATGTTCAAAAATCCCGACCTTGCGGACACTCCTACTCGGGAGCCGGAAACCCGGGACATCGACTTTACCTTTCACGATGACGACGCGAATGCGCCTCACCAGCCTCTATGACGCTCTAACTAAACGCTATAAGCTCGGCCACAAGTCGTTGGCTGTGCTCCTTGACCCTGATAATCTGGATGAAACTAGCTGTCAGCGGATTTTAGAGCTAAGTACACAACATACCGTTGATTACTTTTTTGTGGGTGGCAGTTTGGTGATGAGTTCTCACCAGGCTGCCCTCATTCGTTTATTGAAGAGCCAATCAGCCGTACCCGTTTTGCTTTTTCCAAGCCACAGTTTGCACCTCGATGCGCAAGCCGATGGTATTCTGCTGCTTTCCTTGATTTCGGGACGCAACCCAGAGTTCTTGATTGGGCAACATGTACTTGCGGCGCCTTTGTTGCGCCAGAGCAATTTGCAGGTATTACCCACCGGCTACATGCTCGTTGACACGGGCAGGCAAACCACTGCTAGCTACATGAGCGGCACCACTCCTCTGCCCTACGACAAGCCCACTATTGCGGCCTGCACCGCTATGGCAGGTGAGCTACTCGGTCTGCGTTTGATTTACCTCGATGGTGGTAGTGGTGCGCTTTACCCCGTGTCGTCGGCTATGGTTCAGGCTGTGCGCCAAGCCGTGGAGTTGCCCCTGATTGTTGGTGGTGGCATTAACACGGTTGATAAAGCCCACGCGGCTCTTTCTGCTGGGGCCGACGTTATTGTGGTAGGCAACCACATAGAGAAAGAGCCAGGGTTTTTAGAACACGTATCGCAAGTGGTGCAAAGCTTCAACAACGTGGATGTGGCTTAACCCACCATGCGCAACAATTCGCCTTACGCCAGACACAACAAGGCCCCGCGCTGCCGAAGCAACGCGGGGCCTTTGCGTTTGAAACCCTGCGGTACAAGCTTGAATCTAGGTTACACTAGATGTTCATAGCAGATTCCCGACGGCGCATTTTGCCGGCTGGAATACCAAACATCATCTTGAAGCGGCGGCAGAAGTATGCCGTGTCTTTGTAACCCACTTCTTTGCCGATGTCGCGGATGCTCTTCTTGGTGGTACGCAGCAAGAATACAGCACGCTCCATACGCTGGTACTCGATGTAGTCCTGCGGGTTGATACCGGTCAGCATTTTGAAGTACTGGCCTACATAGTCCTCGCTCACGTTGGCTACGTTGCTCAGAACTTTGTTGGACAGGTCGCCACCAATGTTCTCCTTGATGTAGTTGAACAAGTCAATGAGGCGTGGGTCCTTGAAGTAAGTGCTGTTAGTAGCTAGCTGCTCCACGAACATCTTGTTCTTCAGGATATAGCGCACAATCTCCACCACAATGTTCTCGGTGTAGATGGTGATAAGACGCTCCCGGCCGGGCAACTCCTGCAAGCTTTCCTCTACTACCTTAATGATGAGGTTAGCCAGCTTTGAGTTGTTGGAAATCAAGAACGCCGGCACGTCCAGCGACGAGAAGAAGTTCACAGAGTCGAACACCTTGGCCTCGAAGCTCACAAACGAGTGACTTTCTTCGGCATCCCCGATCAAATCCAGGTCGGTGTTGGAGTGGAAGAACTTGTCTTTGTTGCTGATCATGTCATCGTTGGTGATGACCTTTCCCGCCGACTCGCCGTAGTTCACCTTGGTAGCGCGACCACCAGGAATGAAGAGCATTTCGCCTTCCTCCACTACCTGCTCCTCATCACCAAAGGTAATACGTCCCTTGTGCAACAAGATTAGATTGTTGCCAACATCATAGTTGTTGCGCACCGTGAAGGGCTGCTGCAACACCAAGTTTTTCGCTTTGATGTATCGCACACCTAGCGACTCTATCACTTTATTATAATCTTCCATCTTCTATGGGTGGTTGTGTTCTATGATTATCCTGGTACACGGGTCGGCCGGGCTAATGTAATGCAAAATAAGATATAAAAATTCACAAAAACGAAAACCCAGCTAAATAATAGCTGGGTTTTGTGCAACAATTCTCACTTTTAAACTATTCGCCGTTATTTTAATATTTCCCGCGAGATTACAATTTTCTGGATTTCAGAAGTTCCTTCGTAGATCTGCGTGATTTTTGCGTCGCGCATCATGCGCTCCACATGGTACTCTTTTACAAATCCATAGCCCCCGTGCACTTGCACTGCTTCTACAGCTGTATCCATAGCTACTTTGGACGCAAACAGCTTAGCCATTGCCCCAGACTTAGCATAATCTTGGTGGGCATCCTTATCGAAAGCAGCCTGCAAGCACAGTAAGCGAGCGGCATCAATATTGGTTGCCATGTCTGCCAACTTGAATTGAATAGCCTGGTGCTGCGAGATGGGCACCCCGAACGCCTTACGCTCCTTGGCGTACTTCAACGATAGTTCGTAAGCACCTGAAGCAATACCCAAGGCCTGCGCGGCAATGCCAATCCGGCCGCCGGCCAGCACCTGCATAGCGAACTTGAAGCCGAAGCCGTCTTCTCCAATGCGGTTTTCCTTGGGCACTTTCACGTCGTTGAACATCAACGAGCACGTATCGGAGCCACGGATGCCAAGCTTGTTCTCCTTAGGGCCTGTCACGAAACCCGGCGAGTCTTTGTCTACAATCAGCACGTTGATACCGCGGTGCTTCAACTCCGGGTTGGTTTGCGCAATAACCAGATACACTGAAGCCGTGGTGCCATTAGTAATCCAGTTCTTGGTGCCGTTCAGCAGGTAGTAGTCACCTTTGTCTTCGGCAGTGGTACGCTGGCTGGTGGCGTCAGAACCAGCCTCGGGCTCCGACAAGGCAAAGGCCCCAATGATTTCGCCATTGCACAAGCGCGGCAAGTATTTCTGCTTCTGCTCTTCGGTACCGTATTTTTCTAGCCCCCAACACACCAAGGAGTTGTTAACCGACATAATAACGGAGCACGAAGCATCTACTTTCGATATTTCCTCCATGGCTAATACATAGCTCACGGTGTCCATGCCGCCGCCGCCGTACTCCGGGCTCACCATCATGCCCATGAAGCCTAGCTCCCCCATCTTCTTGATTTGGGCAGCGGGAAACTTCTGGTGTTCGTCGCGCTCAATTACGCCGTCCCAAAGTTCAGACTGAGCAAAGTCGCGGGCGGCCGCTTGCACGGCAAGTTGCTCTTCAGTAAGTTGAAAAATAGACGATTGGGTGGTGGTCAGCATGGGATGGGGATGGCCAGAAGGCCTGAGGTGAGAGATAATTGTGGGAGTTTTGCCACTAATTTACGCTGCATACAGCACAAAACGGTGGGAGGTATTTCTTTATTCAGATTGACTTGGCGTGGCATCTACTCTGCAAAGCCGTTATGCGCCTTTAGAGTTTTACTAGCACATTATTTTGCTCAATAAACAAAGCCGCCACTTCACGATGTAAAGCGGCGGCTTGTTGAGCTATTCAATCACAAGGACATCCGTATTCTGCACGGCGCACTCTAGCGACGGTCGCGGCCGCCCATAAAGATACTGACGTAGTATAGCAGCGTAGCTAAGGAACTAATAGCGGCTACTACGTAGGTCATAGCGGCCCACCAGAGAGCATCTTTGGCCATAGCGTGTTCTTGTGGGGTCACAATCCCCCGCTTATCAATCCAAGCCAGTGCCCGGTTGGAGGCATCAAACTCCACTGGCAAGGTCACGAACGAGAAGATAGTAGTCAGCGAGAACAGCACGATACCTACGCCCAAGGGAATCAGCGTCGTCTTGATCATCAGCACACCCGCTAGCAGAATCCAGGGCATAAAGCGCGACACGTTACTCAACGCTGGCACCATAGCCGAACGAAATTGCAGGGCCGAGTAGGCAGTGGCATGTTGCACTGCGTGGCCGCATTCGTGGGCAGCTACAGCCGCCGCCGAAGCGCTCCGCTCGGCATACACTTCCTCGCTTAGGTTTACCGTTTTATCGGCTGGGTTGTAGTGGTCGGTCAGGCGGCCTTCCGTGCTAATCACGCGCACGTCGGTGATACCGTGGTCGGCCAGCATAAGCTCGGCAATCTGCTTGCCCGACAGGTTGGACTGCAACCCAATTTGGGAGTACTTGGTGAACTTACTGCGCAGGCGCCACTGAATGAACCAGCTAGCCAGCATCGCCAGAATGACGATAAAGTAAATAGGACTCGAGTTGTAATACATCGGTTCAGAAATTTCAGGTTACTGGGTTCGAGTTGCTAGCTGTTGTTTGGGTGGTTTCCGGCTGATCAACCGACAACTAGCAAACCCAAAACAAGCAACTAGAAACTCTGTCGGATACGCTCGACGATGCGCGTCGTGCTGTAGCCGGCCACTAGTGGTACGGTCAGGACCTGCCCACCGTTCTGTAACACCAATTCATGGCCCACAATTCCACTGATATTGTAATCGTCGCCCTTCACCAGGATGTCGGGTACAATTGCCTCAATCAGCGCCAGCGGCGTCTGCTCGTCGAAGAGCACCACGGCATCCACAAACAAAAGAGAGGCCATAATGCGAGTTCGTGACACTTCGTCCTGAAGGGGCCGGCCGGGCTTAAGACAGCTGACAGAAGCATCGGTATTAACGCCTACCACCAGTACATCGCCCAAGTGTCGGGCCTTCTCCAGGTAATCGACGTGGCCAAGGTGCAACAGGTCGAAGCAGCCATTGGTGAATACCACCTTGCGGCCTTGTGCTTTCCACTCCGCAACAGCGGCCACCAGAGCCGGACGGCTCATAATCTTGTCTTTACTCCACTGCATCGGCGGGAACGGTAACGTTAATGGGATTAAAACCTACGCGGCCTTTGCGGCCAGTATCTACCATGCTCATCAGGAAGCTAATGCCTCCCATGAGCACCACCAACAGCGTTTGAGCACCGTGCACTACCAGAGCGTACGCAATACCACCTTCCCGGCTGATACCATATACAAGCAGTGTGCTTTGTACCAACAAGTGAAACACGCCTATACCTCCCTGCACCGGCGCCGCCATTCCGAAGGCCCCAAAGGTCAGCACTGCTAGGCCAGCGCGCATATCAAGGTTGTAGGTTTCGGGGAAGGCAAAGAAGGCGAGGTAGTCCATCAGGTAATAAACTAGCCAAGTGAAAAGCGTGTGCAGCAGGAAAGCTCCTTTGTTCTCGAGCTTCACAATGCTGAACACTCCGGCCAGTAAACCTTTAACAAAGCTCATTAGCTTGTTGAAAGCTGCATTTTGCTTGAGCTTCTCCAGATTACGCCACAGCAGATACATGAAAAGTATCACAACCAACACGGTTGCCACGCCAGCCGCCACCAAAACGTTGCGGTTGCGGGCTAGCGCATCGGCTTTGCCTTGCAACAGGTACTCATTGGCAAAGTTCCAGAAGGTCTTGAAATCTAGTAGCAGCACCGTACCGAGCAACGTCAGGAGCATGAGCACATCAATGATGCGCTCGGTAATAACCGTTCCTAACGATACCTGAACCGGCACTTTGCTGGTCCGCTGCAGCAAGGTGCAACGCACCACTTCCCCTACCCGACCGGGCAGCACCATATTGGCCAGGTACCCCACCATCATGGCGTGGTATACGTGCCAAAACGCGGGTTTTTCGCCCGTTACGGTGGGGTCCAGCTGCATCTTCCATCGGTAGGCACGGCTGAAGTAGCCCAATACCGATAGCACCATGGTAATAGCCAACCACCAGTAGTTGGCACCTCGCACGTACTGCCCAATTCTACTCAAGTCCTGCCCGCGTACGGCATACCACATCAATAGCCCTGATACTGACAGCAGCAGGGTATATTTCAAGACATTAAGGAGTTGCTTCACAAACGGTCGTTATAGTTACAATTAGCTGTTTAGATCCAATTAATTCCTGAATAGGTGAAAATTAGACTACAACAACTACGAAACCAAATTTCAAGCTACGCTAACCGGTTGTGCTGGTCAGGAAATACCAGTGTGGGCTGGTGTGCACGCGCCTCGGCAAAGTCAATAAGCGCGTAAGAAAAGATGATGACAATATCGCCTACTGCCACCCGGCGGGCCGCCGGACCATTCAGGCAAATCATACCAGAGCCCCTCTCCCCACGAATGGTATACGTTTCAAAACGCTCCCCATTATTCACGTTAACGATTGTCACTTTCTCGTTCTCCACCATATTAGCGGCATCGAGCAGGTCCTCATCAATAGTGATGCTGCCTACGTAATGTAGCTCGGCTTGCGTGACTTTAGCACGGTGAATCTTGGACTTCAGAACCTCGATATGCATTGGAGAAAAGGCGGATTGAAATATGGCCGTAAAGATACGAAGGACTATTCGAGTCAGCCGACCAAACCGCCAGCAGCACACTCGCCCACATAGACTGAACGGTTGTCTGGCTACTTCGGCACGGATAATACTACGTTATCAATCAGCCGAATACCACCTAAAAATGCAGCCAAGCATATGACCACCTGCTGCCCAGCTTCCCACGCATTGAGCGGCTGCAAAGTATGGGCATCAGCCACCTCAAAGTATTCCAACTGGAATGCCGGTTCGCCTTCGATATGCGCTACAGCTGCCTGACGCACTGCCGCTGGAGACTCTTGCTGGGCTAGCACGAGGGTAGCGGCCAGCGTTAAGGCCTCATATAGGCGCGGCGCTACCGTACGTGCTTCACCTGAAAGCCGCCGGTTCCGCGACGACATGGCCAAGCCGTCGGCTTCCCGTACCGTTGGGAAGGACACCAACTCCACGTCGAATGACAAATCAGCCACCAACTGCCGCACAATAGTTACCTGTTGCCAATCCTTCTGCCCGAAGTACGCTTGGTGTGGCCGGCTCAGATGAAATAATTTGCTGACCACCGTTGCTACTCCATTGAAGTGGCCCGGTCGGTGCGCTCCTTCCATGACACGCTCCAGCGCCCCAAAATCGAAATGCATCACGGTTGGTTGCGGATACATTTCCTCTACTGAGGGCAGAAAAACGGCTGTGCAGCCTGCTGGCTCAAGCAGAACAGTGTCGGCCTTGGGCAGCCGCGGGTAGAGCTGGAAGTCTTCGGCGTTGTTGAACTGGGTTGGGTTAACGAAGATGCTCACTATCACCACGTCAGAGACGGCAGCGGCGGCGCGCACCAACTGTAAGTGGCCCTCATGCAGCGCCCCCATGGTAGGCACCAAAGCAATGCGTTGACCGGCTTGCCGGCAATTTTCGGCGTGCGCTTGCAACGCAGCGGCCGTGTACAGTATCTCCATAGGGGTGTTGAGCCGGCTTGAAGGGGGTTCAAGCGAGTTTGGTTGAATTTTCGCCCAAATTTGTTTAATTTTGTGCACCCCAACGCATTGCCTTTTCCTAACCACCCTTTTCCGACCACTATGTCCTCCTCTAAGTTGAGAATCCTCTACGCGGCAACGGAAATAGATCCGTTTTTGCAGACTACCAAAGTAGCGGAGTTTTTGCGGCGCCTACCGCAGGGCATGCAGGAAATGGGGATGGAAATTCGAATTTTCGTACCTCGCTTCGGCATCATCAACGAACGCAAGAACCGCCTGCATGAAGTGGTTCGTCTCTCCGGCATCAACATTGCTGTCGGCGAAGATGAAAAACCTCTCATCATCAAAGTGGCGTCCATCCCCAATGCCAAGCTGCAAGTATACTTCATCGACAATGAAGATTACTTCCACCGCAAGTCGGTACTGGTAGACAAGAACGACAAGTTCCACGCCGACAACGACGAGCGGGCTATCTTCTTCTGCAAAGGCGTACTCGAAACCGTGAAAAAGCTAGGTTGGGCTCCCGACATCGTTCATTGCAACGACTGGATGACGGGCCTGATTCCAATGTATTTGAAAACGACCTACAAGAAGGACCCGATTTTCAAAGATGCTAAATCGGTATTCACCATCTACAACAACGAGTTTGACTTCAAATTCCAGGGTGACATCATCGAGAAAGCTAAAATGCTGGACATTGATGATGACATGCTGGCTTGCCTGAAAACAGCGGACTTCGGTGGCTTCATCAAAGTAGGCATGGAATATGCAGATGCCGTTATGAAATCCGATGAAGATTTCAGCGACAACCTGAACGTATTGTTCACGGAGTATTCGCGCAGCAAGCAACTCGGGCAAGTAGGTGCCGACGAAAACCTACTGACTTCTTACTACGCGCTTTATAATGAATTGGCCAATTAGCGCCCGCCGACTGGTTTCGGCTCCTTTGCTTTCTGCCACCTTGCTCCTGGCAGCAACAAGCTGCGAAAAAGCCAGCGACTTAGGCGTAGAATTACCGGGTACTAGCACCACTAGTACCGATTATCGTGACTTTCCTGTTACCGCTTCCACCGTGTTGCAAGACTCGTTGGAAACATTGAAAGCCACTACGTATTTGGTAGGACGAGTTCAGGACAACGTGCTGGGCACAACGGCAGCCAATGCGTATTTCAATTTAAAACTTGGCTCTTTTGTTGGCGACACGCTTCCTTCTGCGGTAGCGGGTACTACGCCAATGCCGCAGTTGGATTCGCTGGTACTGGTCATGCCGTTCGAATCAGTTTATGGTTCTGCGGCGGCTCCATTCCGGGCCAACGTGTACCCGTTGGTTGGCTCGCTGGACGAACAGGCGCTTTATAATTCCAGCTCCTCGGTAGCTGTAGACCTAGCAAATCCGCTGGGCACCGGCGTGAGTGCTAGGCTCAATGGCAGCAGAGTAATCCGGCAGCGCAACGACGCCAGTGACGGCTCTACCGACACTACCACGTTTAAGGTAAGACTGCCAGACAAAACGGTGCGACTGAAGCTCAATACTTCTGCTAATACCTTGGCAAGCACTATTTTCAGCCGCCTCTCTGATAGAGCGACAACCTTTACGCAGGTACAGCTGGATGCCCTTCTGAAAGGACTGTCTGTGCAGCCAGCCGCTGATTTCACTAGTGCCGTAGTAGGTTTTCCAACCACTACTGCGGTTACCCGCGCGGTGTTCTATTACCATTACACCAATAAGAAAGGCACGGGCACGCTAAAAGGATCTTACAGCATTCCGTTTGGCAGCCTAAGCCTAAACGCATTTGGCAGCAAAACCAATGCGCCACGCTATTTCACTGAAATCAAGACGACTCCGACTGGGCCGTTCACTCGCCTGCAAGGTGCGGATGGGTCAAGTCAATCGGTAGCCTCCGACTTGTCCAATGACGTGGTGTACACCCAAGCAGGTAGCGGCTTCGTTACCAAGCTGGAAATACCAGGCCTTAAAGAGCTGAAAGATTTAGCTCAGCCTCAGTCAGGTGCTGGTTCGGCTATTGCCATCAACCGAGCTGAGTTGTTGGTACCCATACAGCCGTATACCAATCTGCTGTTTGCAACTCCTGCCGAAGTTTATCTGTACGAGGCAAACGCCAGAAATCAGCCTTTGCGGCGAGTTGTTCAGAACACGCGGGTAGAGCGCTTGGTTTTGAGCGACGCCGTAAACCAGTTGAATCCGATTTTGTCTGGTATAACTGGCGAAGGGGGATACTACAGACAAGCCGCTAAAGCAACGCCGTTGGTTATCTCGGACGTTAATCGTTCTTATGGTATGTTGATGACGGGGTATGTGCAGGCGTATGTGTATGACCGGCTAAGTGGCCCCGTTCCGGACGCCTTTCTCTTTTCACCTACTCTCCCTAGCGTGGGGACTTTGGGCTTAGACCGGGCGGTGCTTGATGGAAAAAACATCAAGCTGCGTGTATACTATTCAAGGTTACGCTAGATTTGCACTTAATTAATTTTCGCGTCGGAAGCCGCGGCACGGCATTGGCCTGAGCCGCGGCTTATCGATTTTTCACGAAACCCTCTTTCGCTGTCCCCTCTCTATTATGTGCGGAATTGTTGCTTACATCGGCTACCGGGAAGCTTGTCCCATTATTATCAAAGGCCTGCGCCGTCTCGAATACCGCGGATATGACTCTGCGGGAGTGGCGTTGCTGAATGGTAATTTGAACGTTTACAAGAAAAAAGGGAAAGTTGCCGAGCTTGAAGCCTTCATTCAAGAGAAGGATACCCATGCCAATGTGGGGATGGGCCACACCCGCTGGGCCACCCATGGCGAGCCGAATGATACCAACGCTCACCCCCACTATTCCACGTCCGAGCGGATTGCTATTATTCACAATGGCATCATCGAAAACTACGCGGCCTTAAAGCAACACTTGCAGCACCAAGGCCATGTGTTTCATTCCGACACCGACACAGAGGTTTTTGTAAACCTGATCGAAGAAATCCAGAAGCAGAATCGCTGCACACTGGAAGAAGCAGTACGGTTGGCACTGCACGAGGTGGTGGGAGCCTACGCTATTGTGGTGCTTAGCCGCGAAGAGCCGAACCAGTTGATTGCAGCACGCAAAGGCTCCCCAATGGTTATTGGCATTGGTAAAGACGAATTCTTTATTGCTTCTGATGCCACGCCAATCATCGAGTACACCAACGAAGTGGTGTATGTGAACGATTATGAAATTGCTGTCATCCGCGACGGCAAATTGGATATCCGTAGTAAAGAAGATGTTCACCAAACTCCGTACATCCAAAAGCTGGAAATGGAGCTTGACAGCATCGAAAAAGGAGGGTACGAGCACTTCATGCTCAAGGAGATATTCGAGCAACCACGCTCTATCCTCGACTCTATGCGGGGCCGCCTTGAGTTGGTAGCAGGCCACTTGAACATGGGAGGCATCCGAGCGTACGAGCGGAAATTCATGAATGCCGAACGTATCATTATCGTGGCTTGCGGCACCTCTTGGCACGCCGGCCTGGTAGCCGAGTATTTGCTCGAAGACTTAGCTCGCATTCCAGTGGAAGTGGAGTACGCTTCCGAGTTCCGGTATCGGAATCCAGTAATTACGGAGCGGGATATAGTAATTGCTATTTCGCAGAGCGGCGAAACGGCCGATACGCTTGCTGCCATTGAGCTGGCCAAGAGCAAAGGCGCCACTATTTTCGGTATCTGCAACGTAGTAGGCAGCAGCATTGCGCGGGCCACTGATGCAGGCGCCTACACGCACGCTGGTCCTGAAATCGGGGTGGCCAGCACGAAGGCATTCACGGCTCAGGTCACAGTCTTGACCATATTGGCCATGATTGTAGGCCATAAGCGCGGTACGCTTTCCGATACGCGCCTGCGCGAGTTGATGGTAGAACTGGGTAGTATCCCAGCCAAAGTAGAAAAGGCGTTGCTACTCAACGACGAAATTGAGGCAATTGCCCAGACCTTTAAAGATGTGCCTAACTTCCTGTATCTAGGCCGAGGCTACAACTTCCCTGTAGCTTTAGAAGGTGCTTTGAAACTCAAGGAAATCAGCTACATCCACGCGGAAGGCTACCCGGCTGCTGAAATGAAGCACGGGCCTATTGCTCTCATTGACGAGAATATGCCGGTGGTGGTCATTGCCACCAAGGACAGTTCCTATGAGAAGGTGGTAAGCAACATTCAAGAGGTGAAGGCTCGCAAAGGCCGCATCATTGCGGTGGTAACAGAAGGAGACGATGTTATTCCGCAGATGGCAGAATTTGTGATTGAGGTTCCGGCTACTTCTGAAGTACTGGTGCCACTAGTCTCGGTGGTGCCATTGCAGCTCCTCTCCTATCACATAGCTGTACTCCGCGGGTGCAACGTAGACCAGCCCCGTAACCTGGCTAAGTCAGTGACGGTGGAGTAAGTATCACTGCCTATTTTTTCTTGAAATAAGCGCCATGTTTACTCTGGCGCTTATTTTTTTGCTTGTGTATTTGCTTGCGCTGTCCCCTTTTTTTAGTGATGAAATCAGATTTGTTTGCGCCGTTGCCCCGCCTTGAACCGTTTGTGCGCCGGGCCGCAAGTGTGGCTGTGTGGCTGGGCATCCTACCGTTCTTTGTGCTGTGCTGGTACGCCCACCCCTCTGCCGATGACTTTCTGACGGCTAATGATGTACATAAGCATGGGCACTGGGGGTTTGTGCAGCATATGTATCTGAACTGGACTGGACGCTACAGTTCTCTGCTGGCGCAGAGCTTCCTAAACCCAGTTTCCTATGGCAACGACAAGGCAGGCTATGGCCTAGTGTGCTTGCTGTTTCTGTTGCTGCTGCTAGTTTGCTTGGTGCTGTTACTGCGCACGTTGTTGCTAGGCGCAGGGTTGACTGCTCGCCAGCTGTGGCAGGCTGGAGCGAGCCTACTGCTGCTATTCACTTACCAGTTACCCAGTATGGCAGAAGGCTTCTACTGGCTCACCAGCAGCTTCAACTATATGCTATCGGCTATAGTGTTGCTGTTAGCTCTAGCGTCACTAGCTATGCATGTTCGAACGACTCATCAAGGTAACAGCCGTTACCTAACAGCAGTTGCCGTACTACTTTTTCTGATACCGAGCTTCAACGAGTCGGTAGCATTGCCCTTGCTTGTGACAGTATGGGGATTTACACTATTAAATGCCAAACGACAGCATTGGGCGGAATGGCAGGTTGCCTTGGCTATAAGCATGGGATGCGCAGTTTCTTTTTTAGCACCTGGCAATACAGTTCGCTCATTAAAAATCCTGGCAATACCTCCCGATCGATTTGCGTTGACCTTAAACGATATCAAGTATACAGCCTACTGTCTTGTGAGTTGGGTAGGCAGTGGTGTGTTGGTGGTCGTAACGCTGCTTCTTGTTCCCTTATTTGCTCGACTAACTCAGTTACCGGAGCTACCTATCAATCGGCTAACGAGGCAGCCAATCGTGTTGACCGTTCTGCTTCCCGCCTTCCTAGCTATTGGTATGTATCCTGCTTTTTGGATTAGTGGCGAAGTTTTACCGCTGCGCGCGCATAACATACTGTATCTGTGTTTTATACTCAATTGGCTACTTGCAGCCTACGCTTGGGTATCCTATTTTGTACGCAAGCAAACAGCTCCCGTGACCTGGTCTATTCCCAGCTTCATATACCTACCATTGCTGGCTTGGCTTCCTTTCACGTTTCTAACGGATTACAATCATCACCTGAGCAACCCAGGCTATCGGCTCAGCACCAATAATTCTCTGTTAGCGTACCGCGACTTGCTGCATGGAAATGCCGCACACTACGACGCCCAACTTAGTGCTCGTTACCGTTATTTGCGTCAAACCCCAGTTCTACATGCCGCAGTGCCTCCGTTGCTTAAGCCACCCTTTACTATTTTGTTCAGCGATATCACAACTGACACAGCAAATTGGGCCAACCGAGCTTACGCTGAATTCTTCGGCAAGAAAACTATTCGGGTTGCGCCTGAGCCTGTTGGAAAGTAGATAGGAGCTTGGTTGTTGCTTGTATTACAACCCTGCTTAAGTGCTTGGCTGTGCAAGCTAGTAGGTGCTAGTTGATGGGTTTTGCTGGGCACTCGTCCTACACTTCAAACCGCTGCCCCCGCAGATACAGTTGCTTAAGCAATGCGCACACTTTATAGCGCGGCTCGTGCGTGTCCTGCCATAGGGCTTCCAGTGTTTCATAGACCAGCGGAATTCCTATCTGATTGGCCCATGTGAAAGGCCCGTATGGATTGTGCTGCATGGGTGCGTCCAGCTCCTGCACTGTGCCTGCTCCCTCTTGGAGCGCGTGGCAAGCCTCATTGATAAGCACGCAAACGAGGCGAGGCGTAACCAGCCCTACACGGTCTTGCACCGTTCGATAGCCCGTGCCCAACGCGGCGCAGATGCGAGATAGAGCACTCGCATATTCAGGCTGGTAAAGGCTGGTTTCCAGCAATTCTCTCTCTAGCAGCGTGGGCAGTGCACAGACACCAAACACCGGGCCCAGAGGCGGCTCCTCCTTATGGAATAATGCCGCTAGAGAAGCGCGGGAAGTGTCGTAGAACAATGGCTGGCGCGGAAGCTCGTAGTGCAGTTCAGGCCAGGCACGCAGGTCGAAGCCAACGTCGGCGGCGCTGAGGCGGGTCCGCAGGTCAGGCGCATCGGCAGCGCAGAAGTCATAGGTGTGCTGGGCGCCAAATTTGCGCCGCAGTTCCGATTCTATATGGGTGCCCTCTACAACAAGCAAGTGCATAATTTCCCCTTACTTTAGCTTGAAAACAGACACTTTCCACTTTTCTTTTCCTGACTGCATGCCCCATACTGTTGTATTCTCCGACCAAGCACCGGCCCCTATCGGGCCCTACAGCCAAGCCATACAAGCAGGTAACACCATCTACGTCTCCGGTCAAATTGCTTTGGATGCTCAGAGCGGGCAGCTTGTTGGAAACGGAGAAGTAACCGAGGAAACCCACCAGGTCATGCGCAATCTGCAGGCCGTGCTAGATGCTGCCGGCTTCACCCTACGCGACGTAGTGAAGTGCAGCATCTTCGTGAAAGACCTTGGCAACTTCGGCATCATCAACGAAATATACGGCACTTACTTTCCTGCCGACTATGCGCCAGCTCGCGAAACGGTAGAAGTCAGCCGTTTGCCCAAAGATGTGCAAGTGGAAATATCCTGCATTGCCGTGAAGTAGCCGATGCCTGCCGTAGGGGTAGTGCTATAACACTACGCGCTGCCCCTACAGCAGGCTTTTGTTGTTTTCGCTACCCCTATCTATCTACTACCTCACTTATCATGAAAGAACTTGGTCTTGGCTTGTTGATTATAGGCCTGCTATCCTTGGTGCTGCCTTTCTTGGGCATGCAGTCTATGCTCCTTACCTGGATCAACCAGTGGGGCGCAACCACTGCCTGGCTTATTCGAGGAGGAATTACTTTACTGGGGCTGATATTATGGCTCAGCTTCCGCAACCGCGACTAAATGCGTCCTTCGTCTTCACGCAAAGCGGCGAAACCGCTACCCAAACCTTCGTTTTTTCCTGCTGAAAACAGAATAGACCGGGCCTTGCCTAATCATCTGGTTGGGCAACAGGAATTCGAGCAGTATTACTTCAGCAACTTCGATTTCACGCAGGCCAACTTAGCAGGCCGCCGGTTTGCGGAGTGCCAGTTTGAGAACTGCAACTTTGCGGGCGCCAGCCTCGGCAATGTAGCGCTACAAAACGTTGCCTTCGAGGGCTGTAAGTTATTGGGGTTGCAGTTTCATGCCTGCCGCGACATGCTGTTTGATGTCCACTTCGACCGATGCCAGCTTGATTACGCGTCTTTTCAAGGCAAACTTATGCCCAACACCCGGTTTGTCGGCTGCTCCCTGCGTGAAACGGATTTCACCCAAGCGGATTTAACTAATGCCGTTTTTCAGGAGTGTAGCCTGTTGAATGCCGTGTTCAACGCAACCAAGCTCAATGGCGCCGATTTTGCTACGGCTCAAGACGTAGCACTCGACCCGGAAGTGAACGAGCTGCGGAAAGCCCGGTTTGCCATGCAGAGCCTACCTGGCTTGCTTACCAAGCACGGGTTAGTTGTACTGTAAGCGGCAAACACGGGCCTTGCACAACGAGCAAGTAGTTGAATTTACCCTGCGGGTGCTTTCTCTGTTCACTCGCAGTATATCGTACCTTTGCGGCGCGTTTATCCATCCCGGTAACGCTGCGAACCGACTGAATTATGGAAAGAGAAGTACGGGTGCGTTTTGCACCTAGCCCTACGGGGCCGCTGCACATTGGTGGCGTGCGCACTGCGCTGTATAACTACCTGCTAGCCCGCAAGCTGGGCGGCAAAATGCTGCTCCGCATCGAGGACACCGACCAGAACCGCTTTGTACCGGGCGCCGAGCAATACATTATGGACGCGTTGCGCTGGTGCGGCATCGTGATTGATGAGGGTATCGAGCAGGGTGGCCCCCACGCACCGTATCGGCAGAGCGAGCGGAAGCCTATGTATCGGCAGTATGCCCAGCAGCTTCTCGACAGCGGCCACGCCTACTATGCCTTCGATACGCCCGAGGATTTGGATGCCATGCGTGCCCGCTTGCAAGCAGCCAAAGTGCCCAATCCGCAGTACAACAGCATCACCCGCACCCAAATGCGCAACTCGCTTACGTTGCCCGAGGACGAGGTGAAGCAGCTGCTCGACAGTGGTGCCCCCTACGTTATCCGCCTGAAAGTGCCGCGCAAAGAAGAAATCCGTTTCAACGACCTTATTCGGGGTTGGGTGGTGGTACACTCGTCGGCTGTGGATGACAAGGTGCTGATGAAATCGGACGGCATGCCGACCTACCACCTAGCCAACATCGTGGACGACCACTTGATGGAAATCACCCATGTTATTCGGGGCGAAGAGTGGCTGCCATCGGCACCGTTGCACGTGCTGCTGTACCGCTACCTAGGGTGGGAAGACACGATGCCGCAGTTTGCTCACTTGCCCCTGCTGCTCAAGCCTGATGGCACCGGCAAGCTCAGCAAGCGCGACGGCGACAAGCTCGGGTTCCCGGTATTCCCGTTGGAATTCCACGGTACCGATGCCGACGGCCAGCCAACCGTGAGCAGTGGCTACCGCGAAAGTGGCTACCTGCCCGAGGCGTTCATCAACTTCCTGGCGTTCTTGGGCTGGAACCCCGGTACGCAGCAGGAGCTGTTCACGATGGACGAGTTGATCGAGCATTTCTCTATCGACCGAGTAAGCAAGTCGCCGGCCCGCTTCGACCAAAATAAAGTGCGCTGGTACAACGAACAATACCTACGGGCCAAGCCTGACGCGGAACTCGCCCAGTATCTACTGGACTCGTTGCAGGCGCAAGGCATCAGCTGCCCCGCCGACAAGGCCGAGCAGATTGCGGGCTTAGTGAAAGAGCGGGCCACTTTCCCCGCCGATCTGGCCCGCGAAGCGCAACTCTTCTTCCAGCGCCCGACCAGCTACGATGAGCAGGTAATCATCAAGAAGTGGAACGCCCAAGTAGCCACCGCCCTGACTGCCTTCGCGCAGGAATTGCCGGCCGCCTCAGACGCTACGCCTGAAGGTATCAAGGCGCTGCTCACCCACGTGATGGAACAGCAAGGCATCAAGCTCGGGCAGGTGCTGCAGGCTCTGCGCGTGGCTGTAACGGGCGCCGCCGCCGGCCCCGACCTGATGGCTATCATGAGCATTCTGGGCCCGCAGGAAACCGCGGAGCGCATTGAAGCCGCTGTTAGTCAAGTAGCGGTTAGTTAGAAGCACACAGCATTAAACTTGATGACACTATACATAAAAACGCCCGGCAGCAGTGCCGGGCGTTTTTATGTATAGCGCCCATTTGCTGTTTGCATCCCTATGTAGCCAAATAATTGTAAGCCCTGCTCTTCCCTATTATCATGCTTCCAGCTTGTTGCCGCTTATCGGGTTTCACGCTTTGGACTTTAGTCAAGTATCTGACTTCACTTGTAGTTCAGAAAGGCCTTCGAGCTAACGAACTCGCCACAACTATAGGGCCCAGCAGCCGGACGCCACTGTTGGTACGAGTGCTTGATCCTAATTTTCTCGTATCCGCTACGGGCGTCGCGCCGTACTGCTTGGTAGAGAGCGGCCTCGCAACGCAGAAAGGTCGTTCGGGAACCGTAACCACGCAGGACATCATGGCGAAGAAACCCGTTAATAAGAAAAGTAAGAACGACCCCGAGAAGAAGGCTCGCGTGCATAAAGAGCTAGAAGGGTTTGAAATCAAGATAAATCCACTGGGTGAAATCACCTCTAACTATTCCATCGAGGATATCAACACGTTCCTGAACCGCCACGTCCGCGACAAGAAACTGGTGAACCGCGACGGCCAGTTTGGCGAGAAAGAGGACGAGGAATTTCCACTTGAAGAAGGCGTGCAGGAACCCGAAGAGTCGGACGAGGATTTCATGCGCCGCACTAGCCGCGAGACCAAAAAGAAAGGCCCCAAAGGCGACGTTGACGCCGCCTCAGAAGCGGCTGACACGCGTGCCGAGTTGCCCGACGACGAGTAAACAATTCTTCTAAGGACCTCCGTTTGCAGTCTTTAAATAGATAGGCTCTTTGTGCATATGTACAAAGGGCTTTTCACCTTCAACAAGAAACTGAACGCCCAAAAAATACCGAGAGTGGTTCTGCTGGCTCTAGCAAAAACTCGGCCTTCTGAAATGCAGCGCTTTTACTATACTTGAGTTGTATTTCACCCTAACTCTCTATACGTATGCAGTCCCACGACGTCGATTACCGCATTCTTGGTAATGACATTCAGGTATTGGAGGTCGAGCTGGACCCCAACGAAACGGTTATTGCCGAAGCCGGCGCCATGGTGTACATGGAAGAAGCCATTGCCTTTGAAACCAAAATGGGTGACGGCTCTGAGCCTGATCAGGGCTTTATGGGCAAGCTGTTTTCCGCCGGCACACGGCTCATCACTGGCGAATCGCTGTTCATGACGCACTTTACGCACCGCGGCGGCTATGGCAAAAGCCGGGTAGCGTTTTCGGCACCGTATCCGGGCACTATCATCCCTCTGGACTTAGGTACACTACCCCAGGGCTTGATTGTGCAGAAAGACGGCTTTCTGGCAGCTGCTCGGGGCACCAAGATGAGCATTCACTTCAACCAGAAGCTGGGAGCTGGCTTTTTTGGTGGTGAAGGCTTTATCCTGCAGAAGCTCAACGGTGACGGCCGAGCCTTTATCCACGCTGGTGGCACCGTCATCGAGAAGCAGCTCAACAATGAATTGCTACGCGTAGATACCGGTTGCGTGGTGGCTTTCGAACCCAGCATCGACTTCAGCATTGCTAGAGCTGGCGGCCTAAAATCTATGATTTTTGGAGGAGAAGGGTTGTTGCTGGCTACGCTGCGCGGCACTGGCCGCGTGTGGCTACAATCGATGCCTGTGAAGAAACTGATTCAGGCACTGGCCCCTGGAGGTGGCAATGCTACCAAAGAAAGCGGTAGCGTGTTAGGCAGGCTAGCCGGTGGCTTATTCGACGAATAAGCTCACCTCTCTACAACCAACAAGCCGAAACCATCGGGCGCAGTGCTTGTGAAAGTACCACCTCCCGGGGTTTCGGCTTGCTAAGTACAAAGGAACCTTATTAGGTATTTCGTAATGGGCCGAGGCTGTTCACTAAGCAATTAGCCTCTAACTCACACCCTGTTATTCACTACTAGTCAACCACTTGTGTTTTTATTAGCATGCGTGTGCTCACCTTTTAAATAAAGCCGACGCGGGTAGCGAGGCGTTGTCTGCTAAGGTTTTCACCTCAGGAGCAAGCAAGTTGGCAGCAATAATGCCCAAGCTGACTATCAAGCTCAAGACAAGCAAGCCGAGCAAGCCCGCTACAGAGCGGGAGGCTAAAGAGGAGCTCTTATCAGAGGATAAGCGACGTTTCCGGCGGGAAACGTAGGGGCGGGAACGGGAGGAGGCAATAGCGGACACGAGGGAACACAAAGAGCGTCGAACAATCCACTAATTTAGATTTAATTTTTTAATAACATAGCATTTTTTCGCTTTTATGCGAGTAGATATTTGGTTACTTCTTTATTTTTATATAGCAGATAAAATTTCTTCTAATACCTCTCGCGAATTACTAAGTCGAGGTACTTTGTGTTGGCCTCCTAGCTTACCCCGGTGCGCTAGCCACCGCTCGAACTGACCAGGCGCAGCTACCGTGAGTACAGGTGGTACAAGAGCTATGTCACGATGACGCTTGGCATCATAGTCGGAGTTGAGTTGACGCAGGGTGGCATCGAGCACCGCCGTAAAGTGGTCTGTATCCTGTGGAGGCGTTGAAAACTCTATTAGCCATTGATGCCCGCCCCGAGAGCCATCAGCGGCTCCGGCGAAGTAGATAGGCGCCGCCGTGAAGTCGCGGACGGTGGTATTGGTGGCGTGACAGGCGGCGGCTACAGCGGCTTCGGCATTTTCAATCACCACCTCTTCTCCAAACGCGTTCAGGAAGTGCTTGGTACGGCCAGTAATCCGGATACGGTAGGGCGCTAGGCTGGTGAAGCGTACTGTGTCGCCGATTTTGTAGCGCCACAAACCCGCATTGGTGCTGATAATAAGAGCGTAGCTTTTACCGATTTCCACTTGCTCTAACAGCACGGTGCGCGGTTCGGGAGCATCCCACTGGTCGGCGGGCAAGAACTCGTAGTACACGCCATGGTTAAGCAACAGCAACAGGTCTTCGGAATCGGGTTGGTCTTGCAAGGCCAGGTAGCCCTCGGAAGCATTGTACACCTCTTGGTAATGCATGTGGGCCGATGGAATAAGCTGATGAAAAAGCTTCCGATAGGGCCCAAATGCTACCGCGCCGTGCAGAAACAGCCCAAGGTGAGGCCATACATCCATAATGTTGTCGGTACCGGCTAGTTCTAATACGCGGCGCAACAACACAATCATCCAGGTGGGCACGCCGGCTAGTACCCGAACATCCGCCTGGAGTACGTGGCGGGCAATACGCTCGATTTTTTCTTCCCACTCGTCTAGCAGGGCTAGCTCTAGTGGCGGCGTCCGGACGTGCTCGGCCCAGGCCGGCAAGTTTTGCATGATTACGGCCGACACATCACCCACCCGCGAATGGGAATCGTGAGGGCGTAGCGGGTTGGACATGTGGGTGCCACCCAAGGAAAGGGTTTTGCCGTCCAGAATCTTGACTTCAGGGTAGTGCAGGGTGGCGAGGGCAGTCATGTCGCGGCCGGCGCGGTAGTTGCATTCGTGCAGGGCCTCACGCGTAACAGGAATGTACTTGCTACGATCGTTGGTGGTGCCGCTGCTTTTGGCAAACCACTGTACTTGGCCCGGCCACAACACGTCCCGCTCGCCGCGCAATACCCGTTCCAGCATCGGGTACAGGTCTTCGTAGCTGCTGATGGGCACACGCTGGGCGAACTCCGGTCCAGCTACTTTGTCTGCGTAGCCGTATTGGCGGCCCCATTCCGTATTCTTGGCGGTGTGTTGCAGGTTGCGTAATACCTCACGTTGCACCTCGTGCGGGTGTTGCCGAAAATGCTCGATGTTAGATAAGCGCCGCTGAACGGCCCACGTGAGAACAGAGTTTAGCACGGAGGAGTGGTGGGATGGAACAAGTAGAAGGCAACGATACGGGCACGCCGCTTTTGTACCGCTGGTAGCGCCGGAATGTTGCCTTGGAAAGGATAGGCACTACTCCGTGCTGTACCCGCGAAAGTACTCGGGTGATGCGCGTAACCCTACGCCGTTCTAGACTTTCCGTTTCAACTCGAAGTTCTTGCCCAGATACACGCGGCGCACCATTTCGTCGGCAGCTAGCTCCTCGGCCGTTCCGGCCTTCAACAGCTTCCCCTCGAATAGCAGGTATGCCCGGTCCACGATGGCCAGTGTGGAGTTTACATCGTGGTCGGTGATGAGGATACCGATGTTTTTGTGCTTAAGCTTGGCTACGATGCTCTGAATTTCTTCGGTGGCAATAGGGTCAACGCCGGCAAAGGGTTCGTCTAGCAGCACAAACTTCGGATCAACGGCCAACGCGCGGGCTATTTCGGTACGCCGCCGCTCCCCCCCACTCAGCACCCGGCCTAGGTTTTTGCGCACGTGGGTGAGGCTAAACTCATTCAATAATTCTTCCACCTTATCGAGCTGAACCTGTTTGGACATGGTGGTCATCTCCAACACGGCCAAGATGTTCTCCTCCACACTCAGGTCGCGAAACACGCTGGCTTCCTGCGCCAAATAGCCAACACCGAGACGAGCCCGCTGATAGATCGGCATCTTGGTGATTTCCTGATCATCTAGAAATACGCGGCCCGAATCAGGCTTGACCATGCCGACCGTCATGTAGAAGGAAGTGGTTTTTCCAGCTCCGTTCGGTCCCAGCAACCCCACAATTTCACCTTGCTCCACCTTCAACGACATGTCGTTGACCACGGTGCGGGCTTTGTACTTCTTAACTAAGTTATCGGCGCGAAGAATCATAGAGCAAAGGTAAGAGAAGGCGCGGGCAGGATAGTTGTTAGCTGGTAGTAGGATAACGGTAGTGTAGCTAGCCTAGTACGAAAGACACCTGAAGCACTGGCCGGAAGTATGGATTTCCTATGCACGTATCAGCAAGGATGCGTGCTAGTACCGTCTCAGGCAGACAACGCATGGCGGGAAGACAGTTCAAGCCGCCCCGAAATATAAATTAAAGGCAAGCCGCTACACACCAAATCCATTGCAACTTATAGCCTCCAAGGTTCTGCTTCGTGTCTCCTATCATGTCCGTACTGCGCAAATCTAGTCTTTACCTACTGGCGCTCATTTTTGTGGGCGCCGGAATCCTGCATTTCGTGGCGCCAGCACCATACGTGCGCATCATGCCGCCTTATCTGCCGGCCCCGCTACTGCTCGTGTACCTGAGCGGCGCTGCCGAAGTAGCAGGCGGCTTGGGACTACTATTGCCTGCTACACGTCAGGCAGCAGGCTGGGGACTGATTTTGCTGCTGCTGGCCGTATTTCCGGCGAACGTGTACATGGTGCAAACGCAGGGAGCCGGTTTGTCGGTCCCGCTTTGGGCGTTGTGGCTGCGGCTGCCGCTCCAGCTGGTGCTAATTGGGTGGGTGTGGTGGAGCGCACGCATGATTAGCAAACAAGAATAGCGAGCAGCATCCTGCGCACAAAGCAGGCTGCTTTATTCCCAGCGAATGTCCTTTACGCGCAGCTGCAAGGTTCTGACGCCCCGGTACTCGTTGATTTCTACGGTATAGCACACACTGAATGGCTCACCCTCCTGAATACGTTGCAGATGCTCGCCAAGGCCAAAGCCAATGGCATCTACCACGTGGTGGCCGTCTTGGGTGAGGGCTATTTTAAGGTGTGACTGCCCAACTACACGCGCCGAGTTGGGAGCGGCATACACGTTGCGCGCCATGAAGGTCGGGTTGGCATTGCCGGGCCCGAAAGGCTCCATCTGGCGCAGCAGGTTATAGAAGCCATTCGTGACGTCGCTCAAATCAAGTTCGGCGTCAATATCTACGGGCGGAATCATCTGCTCGGGCAGGATGCGGCTAGCTACTATCCTCTCGAACTTCGCCCGGAAGGCCGGCAGGTTCTCAACCGGCAACGTCAGACCTGCGGCATACATATGCCCCCCGTACTGATCCAGAAGGTCGGCGCACTCTTCAATGGCTTGGTGCACATCAAACCCAGCCACAGAGCGGGCCGAGCCAGTGGCTTTGCCGTTGCTATGCGTCAGGATGATGGTGGGGCGGTAGTACTTGTCGAGGCAGCGCGAGGCCACGATACCAACCACGCCTTTGTGCCAGTCCTCTTTGTAGAGCACCGTGGTATGGGCGTCCTGAAAAAGCGCATCGGCCTCAATCATATCCAGAGCTTCCTTGGTAATGCTGGTGTCGAAGCCGCGGCGCTCTTGGTTGGTCTTGTCCACCACCGAAGCCTTCTCGAAAGCCTCCTCTTTGCTGGAAGCCAACAGCATAGCCACCGAACGTTTGGCGTCTCCCATACGGCCCGCGGCGTTGATGCGCGGCGAGAAGCCAAATACCAAGCTGCTGATGTTCAACTCAGCGGTTTGCAAGCCGGCGAGTTCACGAAGCGCATCGAGGCCAGGGCGCTGAGGCCGGGTGGGGTCGTTGAGCAAGCGTAGGCCGTGGTACGCCAGCGTCCGGTTTTCGCCCATGATAGGCACAATGTCGGCGGCAATACTCACCGCCACCAGATCCAGCAGGTCGTAGAGCGGTTCTTCATCCAAGCCCTGGTCTTCGGTGAAGGCTTGCATCAGCTTAAAGCCTACGCCACAGCCCGAAAGCTCTTTGAACGGATACTGGCAGCCGGCCCGCTTGGGATCAAGCACGGCCACGGCGGCAGGTAGCTCGGTGCCCGGCAGGTGATGGTCGCAGATGATGAAGTCCACTCCCCGCTCATTGGCATATACCACCTTGTCCACGGATTTCACGCCGCAGTCGAGGGCAATAATGAGGGCGAAGTCGTTGTCGGCCGCAAAGTCGATACCCGCTTCTGACACCCCGTACCCTTCTTTGTAACGGTCTGGTATGTAGTAGTCGATGCGCTCCGGCCCAAAGAAGCGGCGCAGGTAGCTGTACACCACGGCTACCGAGGTGGTGCCGTCTACGTCATAGTCGCCGAATATCAGCACGCGCTGGCCGGCATGCAGCGCATAAGTTAGGCGGGCTACGGCGCGGTCCATGTCGCGCATCAGCAGTGGGTTGGGTAGTTCCCGCAGATTGGGACGGAAGTAGGCGCGGGCCTCTTCAAACGTGCAAACCTCACGCTGGCAAAGCAGTGCTATAATGGTTTCTTTGACGCGCAATGCGTCGGCCAAGGACCGAACCTTTTCAGCGTCAGGCGCTGGCTTGCGAATCCATCGTTTTTCCATGTGCATAGCAGCTGCCGGGGTCGGCCTTGTCTTCAAAAGTACGAAGAAAACCGCGCCCGCCCAGTTGTTGCTGGTGTCTTACACTTTGAAGTAGGTGGTTTACCTGCATGCCCAACTCGCGTGCGTTGGTTGGTAAATAGAGCCAGTACACCCTCTCCAACAATGTTATGTACCTGATTTTCATTGGGGCATTAGGCCTGCTATTTATATTCTTCGGCTGCCCCTGCTTGCTGCCCTCAGCAACGTACAGAACACCCGTGCGAAGCGCACGCACTGTATGAGCTAGAGTTGTTGCGTTCTTGGGCAGATACGCTACAAACTGTCGCCGCGCAGCTTCCGGAACCGCTTGCGCGCTTCCGCTACGTAGATGCTGCCGGGGTACTTCGCCAAAAATTGGTTGTACAGATTCTTCGCTTGCTCTTTGTCTTGCAGATTTTCTTCCTGAATACTGGCCAGCAAGAACATGGCATCGTCGCTGAGCACGTCGTACTTCGGGTTGTTGGTGATTCTCTCGAGCGTGGTAACAGCCGCCCGATACTCACCGGTGCGGCGTTGGAGTTGCGCTTTCAGAAACCAGGCATCGTCCTGCAGGGCGTGGCCGGGGTACTTCTGTAGGAGGGCATCCAAGCCCCGCAACGCCTCAGGCAGCTTGTTCTGAAACACCAGCTGCTCCACCGACGCATAATCGCGCAGGGCAACACCAGCCGTATCCATAGCGGTATTGTCGGTGATGAGCAGGCTGAGCTGCATGGCGTCGTTGGCTATTTCGCGGGTGGTAGCTTCCTTGAGAATATCAAGGTGACTTTTGGCTAGCTTGAAGTCGCCAGCAAAGTAGCTCAACCGGGCGTTGCGCAACTTGGCCTCGTAACCCAGCGGTGAATCCTTGTGCGACTTTTCCACCTGCGAGTACAGCAAGGTTGCCTCCCAGGGCTCACCCCGCAGCAAGTAGATATCCGCTAAGTCAATCTTGGCTTGGTCTACTACCTCAATACTGGCCCGCGGCATGTCGATAACCTCCTGCAACAGCACGACGGCCTGCGCTTTCTCATCGAGCTGGAAGGCGTGCAACACGGCCATACTACGCAGCACGGGGGCAGTCTGGGGCGTGCGCCCCAACTCTGCCAACACCTGCTGATACTCTCCAATCAGGCTGCGAATCTTGGCGGGGTCTACGGGATACGTTTCGCGCACCAACGCTTCCCGGCTTTGCACCAGCCGCTGCCGGGCCGCAGCATAAAACGGACCACCTTTGTATTCGCGGAGCACATATTCGTAACCCCCAATGGCGCTTTCGTAGTCTTTGTTGTACTGGGCAATGGCGGCCAAGTCCATCACGCGGCTGCCTTCGGTGCGACCACGCCGGTCGAGGGCTTTGGCTTGAACTAAGGCTCCAGTAAAGTCGCGGCGCTGTACTTGCAGCCACAGCAGCAGCTCGCTGTACACGCTCTGCTCTGGGTACTTCTGCACGTTGGTGAGCAACTGACGCTCCAAGGTGTCGAAATCCTTCTCGTTTTGCAGGCTGTTCTGCAACATGTTGCGCACGAAGGGCAGCTGCGTCTCGTCGGTCTGCACGAGGCGCAGTGTTTCGCCAAGCAGCTTCTCGGTGTTGCCAGTCTGGGTGTAGAGCTGCACCAGCTGCGTGCTGAATTCGGAATCGTTCTTGGACAGCTGCCGACCGCGCAAATAGGTTTTCTCGGCCCAGTCAGGCTGGTTGCGGCGGCTAAATTCGGCCGCAACGGGCAGCACCTGTGTGGAGGTAAGTTGGCTGAGCAGCTTTTCGTATTGCTTGGTAGCCGCACCCTCGTCGCCGGACACAGTGTAGAGGCTGCCCAGCGCCACACCGTAGCCACCTTCCTCGGGGTGCTGCCGGATGGCGCGCTTTACTAGTTTTTCAGCGTCTTTGTAGCGCTTCAGCCCCTGCAACGCCGTTAAGTAATCGGGCAACACATCTGCTGATGTTTGTGCATCGGCGGGCAGCTTGCTAAAGAGAAAAGCAGCCTTTTCGTGTTCTCCTTTGCGGGCATACTCTTTGGCCAAAGAAGTGTTGCCGCTCTCCTGTTGGGCCTGAAGCGGCGCAGTACTACAGAGCAATAGAGAGAAGAACAGACTATGGAAGTGGCGCATACAAACAACAATAGATAGCAGATACCAACGCAAACGGCAGCGCCGTCAGATTCATTTCAAGATAAGCAGGAAATCCGACGCTCCTTTGGGCCCGGCAGTTCGGCAGCCACAGAACCCAGCGTTTCGGTGCCTCGCCTGTGCTGGATATGGATACGTCCTTTCACAAAAAAAGCCGCTCTGTTGGGAGCGGCTTTCTCTATAAGCAACAGCAGGGTTTAGAAGAACTTGTTGCGCTCATCTTTGATGTTGGCGTTGGCTTTCACTGCTTCGTAGATCAGGCCATCGGCCCGGCCGGTGCGCTGGTCGGTGAGTTGCTTGCGAACAGCTGACAGATCGGTAGCTGACGTAGACTTATCCACACGAACAGGCTCTACAATCAGCACGCCCTGCTCTCCCTGAATGGGAGCCGACTTCTGGCCGGGCTTCAAGCCAAATGCTTTGCCCACCGCTAGCGGCTCGCTGCCTAAGCCAGGAATGGTACCCGAACCGAGCACTACGCCATCAGCCGTTTTCACTTGGGCTGCCGCCCCATAGGTGGTAGCTATTTGCTCTAGCGCACCCGTTTTGCCGTTCAGCTTGCTGATAATCTGCTTGGCCTTCTCCTCGTTGCGGACAGCCGCCGAAAGTTCTGGGCGAAGGCTAGCAACATCGGCAGTGCCTTTGCTCCGCTGACCGGTCAATACGGCTACCACGTACTGGTCACCTACTTCAAACACGTCTGAAACATCACCTACTTCGGTTTTCTTGCCTCCAACGCCATATGCCCACCGCACAATTTCGCGGGCTCCCTGCAGGCTGTTCACCGCTTGGTCGCCACGGCCAAGGCCTTTTACCTCTTGCTTCTGCAACACCTTTTCTTTGGCCACCACTTTCCGGAAGCTTTCCAGATCGGTCACTTGGCCTTTCAGCGCCTGGGCTTTCGCGTAAGCCGCTTCGCGCGTAGCTTCCGATGGCTCCATCTTCTTCTGTACCGTAGCAAGCTGATACGTCTGGTTGGTTTTGGGAGCCGTGATTTTGATGATGTGGTAACCGAACGAGGTCTTCACCGGAGCAGGTAGCAAGCCCGTGGAGGTAGCCCCAAAAATGGCTTTTTCAAACTCTGGCACCATGCGACCCTGCTGGAACCAGCCCAAGTCGCCGCCGGTGCTTACCGTTCCATCGGTCCCGAACTGCCGAGCCATAGCCGCGAAGTCAGCTCCGCCTTTGATTTTGGCTAGCAAGTCTTTGGCTTTGGCCAACGCAGCAGCTTCTGCTTCTGGCGTGGTACCTTCGGGCTTGATGAGGATATGGCTGGCGCGCGCCGCCGACTGCGTTCCGGCTTTTTGGCCAGTTACTTTGTGCAGGCTCACCGTTCCGTTTTCTGCATAAGGACCGTACACCTGACCCACTGTAAGGGGCAGTTGCTGGCGCAGCTTCTCCGGCATATCAGCAGGTGAAACGTAGTTGTCGTTGTAGGGCTGGTCGGAGTTCAGTTTCACAAACAACGAGTCGTTGGGAGCGGTAGTGAATTGCGTAGCCAGTTGGGCCACCGTTTCCCGCACGGCCGCCGTGTCTTCTTTGGACGCTACCACCGGAATGGTTACGTACTCCAAGTCGCGGCCATCTTCTACTTTGTAGCGGGCCTTGTTCTTGTCGAGGTAAGCTTGCAGCTGCTCGTCCGTTACTTTCACCGCCGAATCGGAGATGGAGAAGTATGGGACAAACAGATAACGCATGCTGGCGCGGCTGTTTTGGTCTTCATTGAAGCGCTTGGCTTCTGCGGTCGTCACGTAGGTACTCAACTTCAGCAAGTTGTTGTACTTCTGTGCCATCCGCTCCGGACCCAGGTTGGCCTCAAAGTTTTGCCAAGCAGCTTGCGCATCGGGTGGCAGCTTGTCTAGGCCCTGCAGATACGTAACGATTTTGGTACGGTCAAACTGCCCGGTCTTTGGGTCAGTGAAAGCCTGCCGAATGCTCGGGTGAATGTTCTTGCCCTGCACCATATCGGTTAGCTCGTCGTCCGATACGGTTAGGCCTAGCTTGTCGAATTCTTTCTGGAACGCAATACGGAAGATGGTCTGGTTCCACGCCTGGTCGCGCAGGTAGCTCATAGCCTGCTCGTCGGGCTGCCGGCCTTGCTGCTGCACAAACGACTGCTTGGCTTGCTCTAGCGCATTGTTGAAATCTGCCAGCTCCACTTTTTCGCCAGCTACTTCGCCTACCACATTCTCATTGCCACCGAATAGGCGGTTCTTCCCTCCTATCAGGTCGCCGCCCACAATGAAGAGCAGCATGCCGATGGCGACAGTGCCCACGGCCCAGCCTGATTTTTCTCGAATAGTGTTAATTAAAGCCATTTACTTGAAAAAAAGCACAGTAGGTAAAAGCGTAAAGAGTCGCAAAATAATCAGAAAAAGGCGAATTAAGGAGGTGCCTCGTGGCAGGAGCGCGAAATAGTGAGTTGGGGAGTTTGCCGCTCTCCTAGTGCAAACCGCGCAAGTAGAACTGCAAACTCCCCAACTCACTATTTCGTCTGCTTTTCTAGCCGCGGCGCTTGTTGCGCGGCACTGGTTTGGTGCTAGCACCTGGCAGCTTAGGCAGCGGCTTTTTCTCTTTCTCCAACTTCTCGTCTTCTGTCAATTTCAGGTACCGATACAACAGCACGCACACAAACGAAGTCATGAACCACAAGTAATTGTCGCTCAATGCATTCTTGTCGTTTTGCAATACGGTTTGATAGGCTCCAATAACGAAGGAAACCACCGCAAGCGAAAACAGGATGGTGCGGCCCAATCCTGGCTCCCAGAATTTTTTCAGTGGATTCATGTATAGGCAAAAACTATTGCTCCCCAGTTGTGGAAGCCTGGTCGATGGTGAAGATACCCGCGGGCTTGAGGATGGTATAGCGCGAGAAGTCCTGGTTGGCTGTTAGCCCTTTGCCCGTTAGTATTTCGGTGGGCGTTTGAATCCGCACGGAATCTTCCGTGTAAATCAACTGCTTCACTTGGTCGAAGTACATCTGCGGAGTCTTCATCGACTGCTGTTTCTCCTCGTTGCTCACGAACACGTTGCCACGAATGAAGTACAGGTTCTTCACCTTGTCGTATCGGCCATAGTCACCTTGGAGCGTATTGCGCACCTTGGTACCACCTTCCCCGTAGAATTCCACCTTGATGCCTTTCGGGTACAGCTTGTCACCATTCTCGAACTGCTGCTCCAACGGCGCCGTGTACTTGATCTGCAACTTTGCCGAGTCGCTGTACAGCGTCAGCACGTTGTTGCTTTCCAGCAAAGGGCCCTTGTATTGGACGGGCTTTTTGGTTTCTGGGTCCGCTTTTTTGCATCCAACCACCAACGTACCCGCCAGCAGCCACAGAAGAGCGGCCCGAGACGAAAGCAGACGCATTACACGAAGTGTGTGCATGGTGAAAGAGAAACCTTATTCAATCCGGCGCTTGATAAACCACCGGTTGTTGAGCGACAAGCCCAGTTGAGCCCGTATGTAATCTTCCTTGATGTTGCGCTCCTGCGTGCTACCCACAGTGCGTACATCGATGTTGCCGCGCTGCCCGTACGTGAAACCCAAGCTGATGGTAGATGCCTCCAGTGGTGAAGCTGAAACGGGCAACGAGAAGCCCCAACTGATGGCCCGATCATACAGTGCTTCCCCGCCCGGACGGTACGGCATTTCAGCTACCGACAAGCCAGCCCGATACGTAACGCGCTTGAAATAATTGTCGACCGAGGTTGGGTCAGGTACAAACTCTCCCCCGGCTGCTACTCGAAGAGTGTTGCTGAGTGCCACGCCAACTGTGCCGCCCTGCTGGTTGAACGACCGAAACTTCGACCATTGCTGCTGGGATACATCCAGGTTGGCCGACCAGTTTTTGTTGTTGTCGAGGCTGATGGCGAGTTGGGCGAGGGCTGGTACAACGGCATAACCCGTACCATCAGCTAACGTCTCGCTGGCGGCGCCTGCTAGTTGGCTGCCGTCAGCGCCCAGGCGCTGCTGCGTAAGCTGCCGCTCCCCGTTCAGGTTGGTTTGAAAACCATACACGCCACCCAGGTTGTAGTTCAACTTATCCGTGAACTTGCCCCGGTAGTGAATCCCGCTCCGGAATCTGAAATCCGAATAGTGAATGTGGTCGAGGGTGGTTACTCTGTCGCTGGCGTCGGAACCTACCTGCGTGCCGGTCGTGAGGTCGATGCTGCCAAAAACGTAAGCAGCCGTCACTCCTACTGATAAGCCCTTGGCTAGCCGGATGCCTTGCCCGAAATATGCTTCCGATAAGTCGCCTTGGCCCTGGTAGCGGCTTATCACCTGCGTATTGGGGTCATTGGCTACCGTCCCGGTTTGAATCGACTCGTAATCGACAGCACTGTAGGGCTTGAGGCCAATAGCAGCACCCCACCGCGTAGAAAGCGGCACAGCCAGCGCAAAGTAGCCGAGAGTCGCACTCCCCGTCTTCTGCGACTGTACGTTGTTGCGTACGGTTTTGTACTGGCTGCTCACGGCCACTTCCCAGGTGGTGCGGTTCATGTAGTACAGCAAGGCCGGGTTTAGGTCGTTGACCTGCACCCCGTTGGGGGCAGCTACTCCGGTGCCTCCCATGCCCATTTGCCGAACACCACCTGTGTTGAAATACGTGTCGCCGAGACCCAGGCGCGAATACGGAGAGTTGCCGAGGCGCTGGCCATGGCTTTGAGTGGCCGCTCCGAGGCTCAGCAGCGTCAGTCCTAGTAGCCCGGCGTATTTAGAGTTCAACATTGTAAGCTAATATGCGGTGAAGCCCAAGTAGAACGAGCTCCGGAATGGCAAAGATAAGACCTTTCAAGCGGGGTTGGAAAAACGCGGCGTCGCCGCCAGCAAGTACCACTCCCAGCGTTGGGAATTGTTCCCGGTAGCTGTCAATCAATCCGTTTACTTCAGCGGCAGCTCCATTCAGTACGCCGCTACGAATGGCGGTCTGCGTGTCGTTGCCGGTTAGTGGTATGGAAGCGGCTAGGTCAGTAGGTAATTCCACCAACGGCAAACGCCCCGTAAACGTGTGCAGCGCCCGAAACCGTAATTGCAGCCCTGGCGCTATGCTCCCTCCTCGAAACGTGTGCCCACCTTCCACCAAGTCGCACTTTATGGCTGTTCCTGCGTCCACAATCAGCGTATCCTGGCCGGGCCTCTTCCACGCTGCCCCTACAGCAGCTGCCAACCGGTCGGCTCCTAGCGTGTGCGGCGTGGCATAGGCGTTTTGCAGCGGCAGCGGTGTAGTGGCCGGACTGAAACTTAGTACTGTTCCTTTCACCTCTGGTTGCAGTACCTCCACCCACTCACTCGTTGAGGCTGCCACCGAGGATACCATGGCATGGTGCGGCTGTAGCCGCCGCACCAACTCCGTTACTTGTTGGGTGGTTGCCGTCGAGCCCATTTCCACCAGCCTATCGTCCTCGAAGCAGCCATACTTCGCGGCGGTATTGCCAATATCGAGGGTGAAGGTGCGCACAGCGGCAAACAATGAATAAGAGGGGGAATGTAGCAGAACGCCTAGTGCGTGAAATGCGCTAACCACTAGGGGCCAGCGCATTCACACTACAGGCGTTCCACCTACAGATTACTACTTGAGGATAACCTTTCAGGGTGTAAGGTTGCGTTCCTACATGAAATACTTCAGGCGGATAACTTCCTTCTCATTGAGGAAACGCCACTTGCCACGGGGGAGATCCTTCTTGGTTAGTCCCGCGTACTGCACCCGGTCCAGCGTCACCACTTCGTAGCCAAGGTGCTCGAAAATGCGACGCACAATCCGGTTGCGGCCAATGTGGATTTCAATGCCCACGAAGTGCGGGTTGCCCGCTACTACGGCTACATCATCCACCTCGGCTTTGCCATCTTCCAGCTCCACTCCCGCTGCAATTTGCTTTAAGTGGTCTTCCGTCAGAGGCTGGCTTAGCTCTACCTGATAGATTTTCTTGTTTCGGTGCGATGGGTGCGAGAGCTTCTGTGCAACTTCGCCGTCGTTGGTGAACAGCAAGAGTCCGGTGGTGTTGCGGTCAAGACGCCCCACGGGGAAGACGCGCTCCTTAGAAGCTTCCTTCACCAACTCCATCACTGTTCGCCGACCTTCAGGGTCTTCGGTAGTCGTGATAAAGTCTTTGGGCTTGTTGAGCAGCACGTACACTAGCTTCTCACGGTTGAGGTTGGTTTTGCCGTACTGCACGGTATCGGTGGGCTGCACTTTGTAGCCCATTTCGGTTACCACCTCCCCGTTCACTTTTATCTCTCCGGCCGCAATCAGCGCATCCGCATCTCGCCGCGAGCAAATGCCTGCGTTAGCGATGTAGCGGTTCAACCGGATTTCTCCGTTGTCGTCTTCCTCTTCCCGGCGGCGCTTGTTGCCACGGGTTTTGTCTTGCTCGTAGTGCTTGAGGTTCTTGTAGTCGGGAGCTTGCCCAGCCACTTCCCCATGCTTCATCTTGTCTGCCCGATGAGGGGTTGCCGCATCGCGGCCCCGGCGCGTATCGGGGCGCAGAGGCCGTTCGGTCCGCTCACCAGCAGGCCGGGTTGCCGGACGCTCGTTCCGCTCGCCGTATGGGCGGGCAGCGGGTCTTACTTCTCCAAAGCCTTGTCCGGCGGGCCGGCTGCCGTATCCTCTCTCCTGCTGGCCACCATAGCTGCGGGGAGCACCAAAGCCACCTTCTTTCCGCTCGCCGTAGCTGCGCGTACCAGACGTGCTACGCTCGCCCGTGCTCTTGCTGCCAAAGTCGCCTTCGCGCCGTTCGTTGAAGCGGCTCCGAGGCTGCTCATCGCGCGAGCTGGCACCAGACGCAGGACGCTGTGGAGCATCCTCATTGAAACCATCTGGACGGCCACGGAAGTCGAAAGGCCGGGCTGGCCGAATGGCCCGATCTGGACCTAGGTTTTCGGTTGGGTCCACTTCCCGTTTGAAGGGTGTTTCGCGTGGAGCCGGAGTTGCGGCACCCGGTTGCACAGGGGCCGTCTTAATAAATTTCCGGTTCCGCTCCCCGGCTGCCCCACGGGGCACAGCCGGCTGACCTTCCTGTTGATACGGCTGGCCTTTCCAGGTTTGCTTGGGCGTGAACGGCCGGGCTGGTCGTTCGTCGTTGTTGCGCGAGCTGCTGTAGCCGCTTGGCCGCCGATCATCGTCGCGGCGCGACTCTGAGCGGTCGAATGAACGCTCCGAGTTGAAAGAGCGACTGGCGCCTCCTTCGGTCTGTCGGTTGCCGTAGGGCCGGTTACTGCCAAAGCTTCCTTCACCACCCCGGTTGTAGCCGCCACCAGCAGGTTTGCCAAAGCCACCGGTGCCACCAAACTTTTTAGGTCCCGTGAAGCCAGTTGGCCGGTCACCGGTACTACGTCCAAAGCCGGAGCGTGGAGCTCCACCTTCGCGGCGTGCACCATCACCGGAACGTGGAGCGCTACCCGAGCGGTCCGACCGATCGGTGAAGCCACCCGTACGTGGGGCATCTGGACGTCCGCCCCGGCTAGCTGGACGGGGCGTGTTGAACTTTTGGTAGAAACCCGACCCGGAGGGCTGGTCGGAGCGGTTACGACGTCCCGCCGTATCGTCTGCGTTATGTTTCTTGCTCATGGTTGCAAGGATGAGTTCCGTATCGCTACGGTACAGGTGAAAACTACTATGTACTGTCAGGGTCTTTTCGCTGCTAACGAAACACCCAGGAAAACAGTGCCCGGATTGCTAGCCGCCCTCCCAATGTGGAGAAGCCGGCCCGCAATCCGGGCAATTAATTACTGCTTGGTGTTACTAGTCGCGGCGAGCCATTTTGGCTTCAATGGAATGCTGCGTGTGTGGTACGGCCCGTAGGCGTTCCTTCGGAATCAGTTTGCCCGTGCCAATGCACACACCATAGGTGCTGTTCTTGATACGGACCAGCGCGTTTTCGAGCTGTTGGATGAACTTCATCTGGCGGGAAGCCAACTGGTTCAAGCTCTCCTTCTCGGCAGTATCAGCTCCATCCTCCAGTACCTTCGACGACGAGGCCGTGTTGTCGGTGCCAGAGTCATTTTTGCGGCTCAAGGTTTCTTTGATGAAAACAACCTCTTTGCGGGCAGCGGTAAGCTTATCCTGGATGATTTGCTCGAATTCGGCCAGATCTTCCCTGGAATAGCGGATAGTTTCGTCACTCATGTCGGGTAAGAAAAAGTAAACTAGGATTGGAGAATGAAGAGGCTGCCGGCACGACCGGCGAGATTCTTTGGATGTGGCCTCAACAGCAATGCAAGCAATTAAGTTTGCTAACATCCTCCGTCATAACCGCCTTTCATCCAAACCCGGCCCGTTCGACCTGGCTTTTTCGGGCGCAAAGCTACGCTTTTGCCTTGATAATCAAGGCAGGCCCTTTAAACTTCATATACCCTTTACAAGTGTTGAGCTTAGAACCCAAGCATGTGGATGGCTGCTACCGCACCTTCCACCCCTTTATTGCCGTGCTTTCCCCCGGCCCGGTCCCAAGCCTGCTCTAGCGTGTTGGTCGTTACCAAGCCAAAGATGACGGGCTTATTGAACTTGAGTCCTACGTTGGTAATCCCACTGGCCACGGCGTGGCAGATGTAGTCGTCGTGTTTGGTCTCACCCTTAATGACTACTCCCAAGCAAATAACGGCGTCTATTTCGTCGTGCTGGGCGAGCAACTGCGCCCCTAGTGTGAGTTCAAAACTACCGGGTACTGTGTTGCGGAAGATGTTCTCTTCTTTTGCGCCGTGCTTGATGAGGGTGTCGTACGCTCCCTTGGCTAGGGTATCGGTTATCTCTCGGTTCCACTCGGCTACTACCAGGCCAAAGCGCTTTTCGGAGATGTCAATGAATTGGTCGGAAGTGTAGTCGCTTAGGTTTTTGAGAGCTGTTGCCATGGAGTGCTTGGTTTGACAATTTTTAGCAGCTTGCGCCGCGCGTAGAAGAAGATGTGCTAACAGATCATCTGCCCTTCTACAAAAAGAAAAGGACGGCTTCACACCGTCCTTTTGCTTTACTGTATGCTGGCTATGTCTTACTTGCTAGCCGTCATGCCTTCCGCACGCGCTTTGTACTGGCGGGCTTCGTTTACTTCAAACGAGTTGGGGTACTCGGTCAGGATACGGTCATATGCTTTTACGGCGCCATCGTAGTTTTTGGAAAGCTCCAGCGCAGTAGCTTGCTTCATTAGGTAGCCCGGCGTGAACTGTTCGTTGGCGTTGTGGTTGGCTGCCTTCTCGTAGAAGTCAGCAGCTTCCTTGTACTTGTTCTGCTCTAGGTTGGCATCGCCTAGCAAAGCATAAGCGCGTGCCTGAATCAACAAGTCCTTTGAAGAGAAGTCTTCCAAGTAGTCTGATGCTGCCTTGTACTGGCCTTGCTTGAGAGCTGCAACCCCAGCATAAAAATTTGCTAGGTTGCCAGCATCTGTGCCGCCGTACTCATTAGCAACTGACTCCAATCCCACATATTGTCCGTCACCTTTCATTGCCTTCTTCAGGGAGTCGGCCTCCCAGTAGTTTACGGCTTGAAACATGGCGGCCTGCGCTTTGCTGTCTTGCGAGCTACGCCACGTAAAAAAGGCCAGAGCACCCACTACCGCTAACACCAGTGCAATGAGTAAGCCGAGGAGTATCCCTTTCTTCCGACGCAGAAAGTCCTCGGTCTCCACCAACCGGACGGCTAGTGCGTCTGGGTCTTCCAGCATGGGGTGCTGAGGAGAGTAGCTCTCAGTAGCTAGCGGGTCAGCCGAAACCGGTTGTTGGGGCTGACGGGCGCCGGGGGTTTTGCCCGTATATGGAATTTTCGACATTGAAGTAATGGCTAGGTCACAACGGCCAAGGCCGGGTAAGACTCCGCATCAGCAAGAAGCTAGTCGCGGATATAAGGATAGTCTTGCTGTACGTAAACGTCTTTGTACAACTCGTCGGCGGTAGGATAAGGTGAGCTCTCAGCAAACTCCACCGACTCCTGTACTGCTGCTTTGATTTTCTCGTCAATAGCATTCAGGTCATCCTCGGTGGCCATGTTGTGGGTGAGGATGGTGTGGCGTACCGACTCGATAGAATCGCGCGAACGGTAGTCTTCCAGTTCTTCTTTTGTACGGTATTTGGCGGGGTCACTCATTGAGTGGCCTTTGTACCGATACGTCTTGAATTCCAAGAACGTCGGGCCTTCGCCTGCGCGTGCCCGCTCAGCAGCTCTTGCCACCGCATTGTGAACGTCCTCTACGTTCATAGCATTCACGGGCTCCGCTGGCATGTCATACGACTCACCTAAGGTGTAGAGCTCGGTTACGTTGGAGGTACGCTGCACGGAAGTACCCATGGCGTAGCCGTTGTTCTCTACTACGAAAATGACGGGTAGCTTCCACAGCATCGCCATGTTGAAGGCTTCATGCAATGCGCCTTGGCGCACGGCACCGTCGCCCATGTAGCAGATGCAGAGGTTGCCCGTCTTGTTGTACTTCTCGGCAAATGCAATACCCGCTCCCATCGGAACCTGAGCACCCACGATACCGTGGCCGCCTACAAAGTTCACCGTGTTGTCGAATATGTGCATCGAGCCGCCTTTGCCTTTCGAGCAGCCGGTGGCTTTTGCAAACAACTCGGCCATGATAGCATTAGGCGACGTACCGAGAGCCAGCGGATGGGCGTGGTCACGGTAAGCAGTAATCCATTTGTCGTCCTTGGTGAGGGCCGACACGGCACCTGCCACACAAGCTTCTTGCCCAATGTAGAGGTGGCAGAAACCTTTAATTTTCTGCTGACCGTATAGCTGACCAGCTTTCTCCTCAAACTTCCGCATAAGTTGCATCTGCTCATACCAAGTCAGATACGTCTCTTTCGGAAACTCAGGATTCTCTGGAGTGCTAGCCTTCGGCGCACCCGTTGCAGCTTCTGCTTCGGGGTTAGAAGGGGGCAACATAGGATCTGGCTGCTTCACCGGCTCGGCAGCAGCTTCATTGGGCTTGGATGCGGCCTTCGTAGTCGACGATTTCTTCGCCGAATTGGAAGCCTTAGGGGCAGCCTTTACTTTCGTCTCCGCCATCTTGCTTTCAGTTGTTCGCGTTTGGGATGCGAAAGTACGTAAAAGGATTGCAATTCCGAACCCCGTATGACTCTCGAAAGCCTGCATTTACTGTTCTTTAAAAACTATAGCGAGGCTAATCTGCTGCTCTCTCCACGAATTAATTGTTTCGTTGGTGACAATGGCAGCGGCAAGACCAACCTGTTGGATGCAATCCACTACTTGTCTCTCACCAAAAGTGCCTTCTCTACTGCTGATATACAAAGCATAAAACAAGACGAAGAGTTCTTTGTGGTGAAAGGCCGTTTCCAACAGGATGCAGGTCTCGGTGAGGAGGCCACAGAAACGGCTGCTGCCGAGGTTATTCAGGTGAGCTTACGAGCAGGCCAGAAGAAAGCCGTGACGCATAACAAGCAGCCATACGAGCGTATCTCTGACCACATCGGTAAGTATCCCGCTGTTCTCATCTCCCCCTATGACACCGACCTTATTCGGCAGGGTAGCGAGGAGCGCCGCAAGTATTTCGACAGCCTTATCTCCCAGCTTGACCATAGCTACCTGGAGTTACTTATGGCGTACAACCACATCCTTCGCCAACGCAACTCGTTGTTGAAGCTTGCTTCCGAGCGCCAAGGTGGCTACGACCGAGAGTACCTATTAGTGCTCGATGAACAGCTAGTGCCGGCAGGTCAGAAACTGGTGGAAGCGCGGCAGCAGTTTCTCCAAGACTTCGCCCCCCTCTTCTTACAACACTATCAGCTGCTAGCCGATAGCCGAGAGGTTGTCACGCTCGAGTATAAGTCCCAACTCACCGAAGCTGACTTTGCCAAATTACTTCGCCTCAATGAGCGCAAAGACCTAACTCTTCAGCGCACCACTGTAGGGCCTCACAAAGACGACTTCGTTTTCTTGATGGATGGCTTACCAGTGAAAAGCTACGGGTCGCAGGGCCAGCAGAAGTCCTACGTCATTGCGTTGAAGCTAGCCCAGTTTGAAATCCTAGCTACCCGCAAGCATCACAAGCCGCTGCTTTTGCTGGATGACATTTTCGACCGGCTCGACGAGAAGCGCATCACACGGCTGTTGCAGCTTGTAGCTGACCACACATTTGGCCAGGTGTTCCTAACTGACACCCACCTCGACCGTACTGACAAAGCGTTGGCGAATCTCACAGAGCAAGTCAACCGGTTCCGAGTGGAGAGAGGAACGGTCATACCGCTGTAGTTCTGCCTCACTCGGTAGTATCTTTACTGAACGCGTCGGCGGAGAATACTTTGCCTTTTCTCGCGCGTATTATACATGTCGATTTTGAAAAAACCTAGGTCATTGGAAAGCTCTCGTCAAGGCGATATTGTCTCCCTTAAAGACAGCATCAAGGCCCTGTTGAAAGCATACCGCCTACAAGGCAAGCTCAACGAAGTAACGGTAGTGGCTAGCTGGGAGAGAGTGATGGGAAAGGCTGTTGCCTTGAAAACAAAGGAGGTGTACGTG